>NZ_JAGGPD010000370.1:0-4707 GCF_018613995.1 Microbacterium sp. ISL-103
AAGGACAACTGGTCGGGCAACGCCACCGAGTAGTCAGCTGCGCCGGGCGAGTCTCGCTTCGAGGTTCGCCCTGACCGCAGGCCATTCCGGCTCGATGATCGAGAACTCGACGCTGTCGCGCAGCGCGCCGTTGCGGTAGCGGCTCATCGCGCGCATGACGCCGTCCTGCTTCGCGCCCAGTCGCTCGATCGCGGCACGCGACTGGAAGTTGACCCACTGGGTGGTCAGCCCCACGCGGAAGACGCCGAGGTCTTCGAACGCGTGGCGCAGCAGCAGCAGCTTCGACTCGGCGTTGGTTCCCGTGCCATGGGCCGACGGGCGGTTCCAGGTGTACCCGATATGCAGTCGCGGCACGTCGGCATCGAGGTCGTAGTACGACGTGAGCCCGAGGATGCGACCTGAGGCGTCGAACGCGGTAAAGGGGATCATGCCGCCGCTCTCGATCAGGCCGATGCGCCGGTCGATCTCGGTGGCCAGGCCCTCGGGGGAGGGTACCGAGGTGTACCAGGCGTGCTTCCACAGATCTCCTTCGCTGAGTGCGTCGAGGAGTCCGTCGTGGTGCGAGGTCTCGAGGGGGCGCAGCTCGACGAGACGGCCTGACAGCGTGATCGGGGCGGGAGGGGTGCGGAAGGTCATGCAGTCATTCAATCAGCGCGCGGCCGCCCCTCTGTCATCTCACGCGCTCACGCTGCGGTGCGCCCACTGACCACGGCCGAGACGGGCATCGACGTACGTCGCGTCGCCGATCCGGCGGAGCAGCCGTTGGTACGCGGTGACGATCTCGATCGTCACGCCGAGCTCGAAAGCGAGGCTCGCCGGGTGGGTGCCCCTCGCCGCCTCGGCGTCGGCATACTCCGCGGGCGAGATCAGCAGGCGTGCGGCCCACTCGTCGGCGCGGCGCTCCTGGCGGCGGCGGGTCACGGGGTCGCTCGTCGGCGTGTGCCCGAGCACAGCATGCGCCAATTCGTGAGCGAGCACGCTGCAGGTCGTGCGTCGGCTCAGACCCGGCGCGACCCGGATCGTGCGGGTCTGGGGCTCGTACCCGCCGTACGAGACGCCCGGTCGCTCGACCAGACGCAGCCCGTTCTCATCGATCAGGCGGAGGAGGCGCTCCATGGCCCTCCTCGGGATGGGTCGTCAGTCGTAGAGGTCGTCGGTGTCGCGGCCGTGCGCGAGGGGCGAGTCGAAGGCCACCTCGGACTCATCTTGGCGGTGGCTGCGGACATCGGTGCGACGGGGGAGCTCTGTGATGGTGGCCGTGCGGCGACCGCCCTCGGCTCCGAGACGTTCTTCGGCACGACGGAAGATGAGATGAGGGGCGACATCGACCGACAGGCCGACGTCGTAGACCACGGGCACCGGGATGGCGCGCTTGCCGTTGACGTAGTTGTCGAGGGCGCTGCGCGCGATCCCGATCTCGCGTGCCATCGCGGCGATGCTGCTGCCCGCTGCTGCGATCTCGGCCCGGAGCTGGCGCCCCACGGCTGCGTTGAACTGGTCGCCCGGTGTCTTCACGTGAGTCACGATAGCACTGGGATGAACCCAGGATGCCGTCATACTGGTGCGTTCGGACCTTGTCCGACCACGGGTGCGGCGATACTGTCGATGAGTGACGACAGAAGTGCGACGTGTGGTGGCAGTGACGGTGGCGTCCGAACTCGTGCGTGCGGGGCAGACGACGCTCTGGCTCGCGGAGCGATCAGGGATCGCCCACCCGGCGCTGCAGAAGAAGCTCGCCATGAAGGTCGACTTCACCGTCGCAGATCTGGCCGACATCGCGGCGGCCCTCGACATCGCCGTCACGCGACTCACCCCTACATCGGACGAGAGGTGACCGCTAGCGTGGGGGAATGAAGACCATTCCGTTCGGATCCGCCACCGCCCCCGCCGTCGTCGCCGGAATGATGCGCATCGATGACAAGGATGACGCTCAGATCCGCGAACTCTACGACACCGCCCGCGGTGCGGGGGTCGACTTCTTCGATCACGCCGACATCTACGGCGGCAGCATGCACTTCTGCGAGGGGCGCTTCGCCGATGCCCTCACGCTCTCCGCTGCCGAGCGGGACGAGATCGTCCTGCAGACCAAGTGCGGCATCAACCCGGCGGAGGGGTCGTTCGACTTCTCGTACGAGCACATCCTGCGGCAGGTCGACGGATCGCTGACGGCCCGGCGCACGGATCGCATCGACGTTCTGCTGCTGCACCGCCCCGATGCGCTGGTCGAACCGGACGAGGTCGCTCGTGCCTTCGACGAGCTCGAAGCCGCGGGCAAGGTGCGCGCCTTCGGCGTCTCGAACCACACTCCGCGTCAGATCGACCTGCTGCGCACGGCCGTGACCCAGCCGCTGGTCGCCAACCAGCTGCAGCTGTCGATCACGCATGCGCCGATCATCGCGCAGCCCGTGGCCGCGAACATGGCAGGGGAAGACCAGAGCGTCGTCCGCGACGGCGGTGGCATCGTCGAGTACTGCCGCATCAACGGGATAACGATCCAGGCATGGTCGCCCTTCCAGGGCGGATTCTTCACGGGAGTGTTCCTGGGCAACCCCGAGTACGCCGAGCTCAACGAGGTGATCGACCGGCTCGCGGCATCGTACGGTGTGGCCCCGATCGCCATCGCGACGGCGTGGATCACCCGTCATCCCGCGAAGATGCAGGTGGTGCTGGGAACGACGACGCCTCAGCGCGTGCAGGATGCGGCGGCGGGCGCCGACATAGAGCTCACCCGCGCGGAATGGTACGAGCTGTTCCGGGCGGCCGGCCACCTCCTGCCCTGACGAGGACACGCCGCGCCGACGTCGTCTACCCTGAACACATGCCGTTCCTGTTCTCGCTCCTGATCATCGCGCTGATGGTCGGCGCCCTGGTCGACATCATCAAGCGCGACGACTCGCAGGTCAGGTTCCTGCCGAAGATGGCCTGGATCATCATCGTCATCCTGCTGCCCCTGATCGGCAGTCTGCTGTGGTTCGCGATCGGGCGCGAGTACTCCGAAGCCGGTCTGCGCATCCCGCGGATGCGCCCGGCAGCCCGTCCGGCGGCACGACGGCCCGAACCGAATCCCGTTCCGCCGAGCGACACCCGGAGCACCGAGCAGCAGATCGCCGACCTCGATCGCGAGATCGAGGAATGGCGTCTGCGCCAGGAGGTCGAGAAGCGTCGACGCGAGAGCGGTGACACCTCGACGGGGTCGGAGTCCGCGGCGAGCTAGGTGCGTCGCGCTAGGCCGCGCGCCGCAGGTCGAAGGATTCCCGGACGGCGTCCTCGAGCTTCGAGTAGGCGAACTCGAAACCCGCGAGCGTGAGCTTCTCGGGGATGACCCACCGGCTCTTCAGGATCAGCTCGGTCTCGGTGCGCATGCCCATGGCTCCGATCTCGAGCATCCACCGGGGCAAGGGCGGGCCGAAGCCGGCTCCGAGGAGGCGGCGGACGACGGCCATGAACTCGGCGTTGTCGGAGGGATTCGGCGAAGAGGCGTTGACGGGACCCTCGAGCGACGGCGTCTGCTCGAGGAAGTCGATGATGCGGGCGACGTCTTCGACGTGCACCCAGCTGAAGCGCTGACGACCTCGTCGGGCGCCGGGAGAGTGCCCGGTTCCCGCAGCGCGGCGAGCGGGAGTGATCGGCCACCGGCCGTCGTGCTGCGAGCCGCCCAGGCCCCGCCGTGCGAGAGTGCGGATGGGGCCGAGCACTCCGCCGTGTCCGAGCACGATGGCGCTGCGCAGAGCCACCCTGCGGGTCTGCGGCAGATCGTCGGCGAAGAGCGCCCGCTCCCATGCTCTGGCCACTTCGACCGAGAATCCTCTGCCGATCTCGCCCGAGGATTCGGTCATGGGGCGATCTTCGGCGTGGCGGTAGATCGTGGCCGTCGACGAGTTCACCCAGAGCGGAGGCGGGTTCGTCGCGGTGGCGATCGCTGTGCTGAGGGATGCGGTGGTGTCGAGGCGGGAGCGGAAGATGGCTGCCCGGTTCTCGGCGGTGTAGCGGCAGTTCACGCTCTTGCCCGCCAGCCCGATCACGAGCGAGGCGCCGTCGACCGCAGAGTCGATGGCCCGCTGGTCGCCCCACGAGATATCGGCATCCGTGCGGGAGATCGTGATGACCTCTCTGCCCGCCGAGCGCAGGCGCGGGATCAGATATTGACCCATGAACCCGGTGGAGCCGCCGATGACGACGGGACCCGCAGGCGCGGGCATGGCATCGGTCACGGTGTCTCGCTCTCGATCGCGTAGTCGAAGAAGCCGGTGTACTCGTAGACGCGGCCGAGCAGCGGGGCGTCGATCGTCATCTTCACGTGGTGCTGCTCGCGCTCGTGGTCCCACCGCTCGACCAGGGCGATGCGCGGTCGCAGGAATGCGGGGGCTGCGATGCGCAGCGGCCCCAGTCGCAGGCCGACGCGGCGGATGCTGAGCACCACCGCTTCATCTCGGACGGAGATGTCGAAGGTGGTGACCACGGTGCGATGCGGGCCGATCTCGTTGCGGAGGATCTGATTCGCGCCGAGCACGACCGTGTCGGGCATCACCCAGGTGCGCCCGGGAAGATCGAAATGCCTCACGGCCACAGCGGTGCCGTCGATCGTGCGGTTCTCGATCCGGAACGGCACGTCGTGCTCGTAGCCGGCGAATGCGACGCCGAGGGCTTCGGCGATCCGGAACACGGGCCACAGCCAGCGGTGGCGGGAGCCCGCCGTCGTGAACACAC
>NZ_JAGGPD010000370.1:4727-5653 GCF_018613995.1 Microbacterium sp. ISL-103
TCACCCTAGCGAGAGGCCGGGCGCAGGAGTCGGTCGAGCAGGGCCAGCGCCTCGTGCTGCGGTGCGGCGTCGTCGAGCAGCCACTGCGTCTGCAGACCGTCGGAGGCCGCCACCACGAGAGCGGCGACGGCGTCGGCATCCACGTCCTGTCGCATGCGGCCGGACGCCTGCTGCTCTCGCACCACTGCGGCCATGTCGTCTCGCAGACGGGAGAAGCGGGTCGTCGCGAACTCCCGCGCGGCAGGGTGCCCCTCTTCGAGCGCGGCGGCGACGAGCGTGGAGTACAGCTGCACGAGACCGGGCACCTCGCGGTTGGTGCGTGCCGACTCGATCATCCGCTCGACCGGCGTGGCGTCGGCCGAGAAGGCGTCGGGGCGCTGGCGCTCGGGGGCGTTGCTCTCTTGGTAGACGGCGACGAGAAGCTCTTCGAGCGACCCGAAGTAGTGGGTGAGGGCGGCGTGCGTGACCCCGACGGCGCTGGCGATGGACCGGAGGCTGGTGCGGTCGGCTCCGCGGGCGGCGAAGACCTCGATCGCACGATCCAGGATCTCCTGCCGGCGCGCGATGCCCTTGGCATACGCCCCGCGTTGACGGGGTCGATCCTGAGCATCGGTCATGGGATCGAGTGTAGCCATCTGAAAACTTCCATGCGGAGGTATTTGGTGATAGCGTGCTCGGACAGACGGGTCGATGCGCCCGCACGTCGCCGATGACTGAAGGAGAGACCAGTGACGATCCAGACTTCCATCCAGCTGTTCACGATCAAGGACCAGCTGGAGACCGACCTCGAGGGCTCGCTGAACGAGGTCGCCGCCCGTGGCTTCACCGCCGCGGAGCCCTACGACTTCCTCCCCCGTGCACAGCCGCTCGCGGACGCGCTCGCCGCCGCAGGACTCGTCGCCCCCTCGGGGCACGCCTCCCCCCCC
>NZ_JAGGPD010000371.1 GCF_018613995.1 Microbacterium sp. ISL-103
TCCTCGAGGGGATCAACCTGCTCGCATCCACACGTCTGTGCCCGAACGTGCCCGCGCAGTATGCGGTGCAGGCGGCGCTCGGGGGAGTGCAGTCCATCGATGCGCTGATCGGCCCGAGCGGGCGTCTGCACGAGCAGCGCGACATCGCGTGGGAAGGGCTCGAATCGATCCCCGGCGTCTCCTGCGTGAAGCCCCAGGGTGCGCTGTACGCCTTCCCTCGGCTCGACCCCAACGTGCACGAGATCAGGGACGATGCGAAGCTCGTCTACGACCTCCTCGTCTCCGAGCACATCCTTCTCGTGCAGGGGACCGGCTTCAACTGGCCGACCCCCGATCACCTCAGGCTGGTCACGCTCCCCGAGCCGCGCGTGCTCGCAGAAGCCGTCGAGCGCCTCGGGAACTTCCTCTCGAGCTATCGGCAGTAGTCGCTGACGAGTCCGACTGCGACTGCGCCGTCACGATGCGGCGGACTCCTGCGACGAGCGTCGATCGCGGAGTGATGTCCGCCATCGGTCTGGCGTGCAGCAGCGCGGCGTCAGCGGCGCGCTGGTCCCACGGCAGGAACGCGATGTCGGTGATGCCCGAGAACCTCTCGAGCGTGCGCCTGATCTGTCCGCGGGCATCGATACCGAGTGGGCCGGGGCGCACGCGGTTGACCACGACACGGATCGGTGTGGGAGCCGTGAGCCGACGGAGTTCCGCGTGTTCGCGCACGAACCGACTGATCCCGAGGGGATCGGCGGACGCGACTGCGACGATGACGTCCGCCTCGTGCAGCGCGGCACCGGTTGCGGCATGCCTGCGGGGCCCAGCGAGATCGTAGGTCGCCTCGTCATCGGCATCGAACGAGCTCGCCACATCGACGATGGTCTCCTGCGCCCAACTCCGGCACGCCTGCAGCGTCGTCCGCAGACGGCTCGCGCCGAGTTCCGGCCAGCGACCGGGACGATTGATGCCTCCGAGCACCTCGATCTCGCCAGCACTCGTCTCGAGAGGGGAGGCGAGGCGAGTGAGCTCAGCGGAGTCCAGGGCGCCCAGCTCGGCGCGACGGCAGGCGGCCGCGATGCCGGGAGCGTCATCGCTCAGGCCGAGGAGGAGCGAGAGCGAGGGGGCCACGGTGTCTGCGTCGACGAGAGCCGTGCGCCGGCCCGTCCTGAGCAGTTCGACCGCGAGCTGGATCGCGACGGTCGAGCGGCCCGGGGACCCGGAGGGGCCCCACACCACCGTGACGCGGTGCGGACTCGCCGCCTGCGGGTGCGTGCTCGAGGGGACGTCTGTCGTGAGCGCGGCGGCGACCTCCCATCCGCCCGCCGTCGCAGGCAGAAGCGCGGGGAGCCCGAAGCGACCCTGCACCCGGCTCCCGATCTCCCCGAGCGGGACGATCCGAACCCCGGCGCGATCGCAGGCCGAGACGAGTTCGGGCGTCAGCGTGCGCCGGCCCGCGGAGATGACGACGGCCTCGATTCCCGGCGGCAGGGGAAGGACCCCGCTCGGATGCACCGACGCCACCACGCGTACCCCCTCGAGTTCCAGCTCTTCAGAGAGCCTCGCGGCGTGAGCCTCGGGCAGGGCGAGCAGCACCGAGATCACGAACCCGCTCCGATCGGCACGACCGACACCAGCGAACCACCGGTGATCGCGGCCAGCACCTCGGCGACATCCGCACGATCGATCACGACTTCGACCTCGGTGCCGGAGCCAGCGAGCATCCCTTCGGTCTTCGTCACGGAGGCGACGGTCGCGCCGGTCACCAGGATCCTCGGCGGTTCCGGAGTGCTTCTGTCATCGAGAGTCGGAGCGTGCCACAGATCGACGACGCTGCCGCTGACGACATCGTCGGGGATGCCGGTGCTGGACTCTACGACGATCGTGGTCCATCGACTCTCCGCTGCAGGCCGTGCCGCTGTCTTGGACATGAGCTCGCCCGCTTCCACAGCGCGCGAGGCGATCGAGCCGGAATCGAGGTCCTGCGGGGCGAGGTACCGGTCGGTCAGGGTGCCCAGGTTCACCTCGATGACCTGGAAGTCTGCCGACACGAGTGGCTCGCCGGTCACGAGGGTTCTGTTCGCCTGAAGCACGGGGGTTGTCGTGCCCGCGGAAGACAGCACAGCCCAGACTCCGCCGACCGAGAGCAGGACGAGAGCGATGCCGATCAGGAAGCGCACGTCGCCCCAGACGGCGCGGCGGGAGCGCACGAAGGGGTTCATGGCGACATGCTCACAGATATCCTCCGGGGGCCCTGCGGGTTATCCA
>NZ_JAGGPD010000372.1 GCF_018613995.1 Microbacterium sp. ISL-103
AACCAGTCCGGCGACGATGAGTCGACGATCTCCGACGAGTCGAACGCGCCCTGCACCTGAGTGCGCCATTGAGGACGCACCCGCTCGCCGACGATGTCACGGTAGAAGAGCGTGGCTGCACCGCTCGGTCGAGCGTGCGCGACCGCCACGAATGAGCCGTCTTCTGTCTGGATCCACACGACGATGTCCGCAGACGCGAGGTCCGCGAGCAGCTGACCATCGCCGGCGAGACGATGCAGCCATTCGACGTCGTTGTCGGTCAGAAGACCCTGGGTCTGGGCGAGGTCGCTGAGGGTTGACACCTCACCAGCCTAGAGTGCGTCGGCTCAGAGAACGGCCAGCGATGTCGCACGCCAGCGCCTGTCGAGGCCCTCGAGACGGATCGCCACGGCCCGGGTGCGCCCGGGACCGGCGACGATGACGACCGCCTCGACCTTGCCGTCGACGGGCTCCGTCACACGGGTCGAGAGGATCTCGAACTTCGGGCGCGCAGGCGAGACCCCCCTCGCGCTGCGCGCCCTGGCCGAGAGATTCGCCCGGGTCACCAGACTCCGATACGCCTCTTCGTTGAACCAGCGGGCGAGCTGATCGACTTCCCTGACGCCGGCGAGCACCTCGAGGACGCCCTGGGTGAGGCTGCGCAGCAGCGGCTGTGGGTCCGGCAGCTCGGCGCGCGGAGTCGGCTGCGGTGCGAAGTACTCATGAAGCATCATCGGTGGCACTCTCGATCGGGGAAGACTGCGGCAAGTTGAGCACGCGGCGAGTCACCCCTCGGGTCGTTTCCGAGATCTATGTGGATAACTCGTACATGCGCTGTTCGACCTCGCCTACGGTGGGGCGCGTGCACTGGGATCGACTGTTCGAAGACCTCGAAGGGCAGCTCGCTGCCGAATGGGAGAGCGAGCGAGCCGCGCTGGATGCCGAGTCCGAGCGGCTGCGCATCTCACGCCTCGAGTTGCGAAGTCGCCTCCGAGTGCTGTGCTCGGCCGCCGCGCGCGCCACGATCGATCTGCCCGGCGGCAGCCGGATCCGCGGTCGGCTGCAGGCTCTGGGCGCCGACTGGATCGCGCTCGTGCAGGCCGAGGGCGCATCCTCCCGACGCTCGACCAGGATCATTCCGCTTCACGCGGTGCGCGGACTCGACATCGACCACGGCCTGATCCTCGCCAGCCTCGACGACGAGGACGCCTCCGACCCGGTGCTGCGTGAGCGGATGTCGCTCGGTTTCGTCCTGCGTGATCTGGCGCGCCGTCGGGTGCCGGTCAGAGTCATCGGCATCGACGGGGCCGATCTCCACGGCACCGTCGACCGTGCCGGGGCGGATCATCTGGATCTCGCGCTGCATGATCCCGGTCAGGCTCGGGTCGCCTCGGCGGTGCGCGGATTCAGGATCATCCCGTTCAGCGCGCTGACGTCAGTGCAGGCGGCCGGCGATCAGATGCCCTGAATTCGTGTGCCGCCCCATACCTCGGGAAAGCTCGCCTCGTTGGCCTGACGCCACAGCGCCATGCGCCGCGCCTCTTCGGATTGCTCTGCCAGGTAACCCGAAAGGCTCGACTCCTCGATGCGCCAGCGCGAAGGAGAGCCCAGCTGGGAACCGCGCAGACGCCCCTGGTACACGAGCTCGATCACCTCGTCGACCTCGATGCTGAGCAGCTCGGCCACCTGGGCCGGCGCGAGGAAGCGCGGCGCTATGGAGGACGGGTCGGACATGCCCCCATTCTTCCCTCCGCGCAGGCCGGACACCCCAACCCCGGCCGCACTGTGGATAACTCTCCGGGCCCC
>NZ_JAGGPD010000373.1 GCF_018613995.1 Microbacterium sp. ISL-103
GCGCGAGATCTCCTTCGGAACGAGGGCGACGCCCCGTCGTACAGTGGCCCCATGGCTGCGAATGACGACAACCTCGTGAGGCGTCGAGAGATCCTGGCGGCCTACGTCGCCGCGTTCGAAAGGCGTGAGGAGCTGCTCCGCATCTGCGCCGACGTGCCCGGCGACGATGCGTCAGCTGTGGCCGCCGTCGCAGCGGCGTTCGAGGTCAGCGACCTCGCAGCCACGGCGATCCTCGACTTGCAGGTCAGGCGCTTCACTCCGGAATCCTTCGTGCAGATCCGAGCCCAGCTCGCCGACGTCGACCGGCAGCTCGCCGACGCATCCTCCTGACTCGCGGCACGCCACGGAGAAGGGTGCGCGTCCGCGGCATCCCGATCAGCGGGGGATGAGACTGAAGGGCACCTTGTGGTGTGCCCCGGCCGTCGGGGCAGAAGCCAGGATGTCGAGGATCTCCGCCGCAGCCTCGGCGTCGCCATGGCCGACGGTCGAGAACGCCGGAATGTGGAACCCGCCTTCTTCGATCGCGTCGAACCCCATGACCTGCACGGTGCCCGGCACGTCGATCCCGTGGCTGCCGAGAGTGTAGAGGGCGCCGAGTGCGAGGCTGTCGCTGAAGCAGAAGAGCGCGTCGAACTCGACCCCGCGGTCGATCAGATGCTCGACCGCGGTCGAACCGCCGGCGCGGTTGAAGTGTTCGACCGTGGCATGGAGCGAGGGATCGGGATCGATGCCCGCATCGCGGAGCGCTCGCAGATATCCCTCGAATCGCAGTCGTGATGTGGCGGTGGGTCCGGAATGCTGCACGCCGACGGCGGCGATCCGACGCCGACCGTTCGCAAGAAGGTACGACGTCGCGGCGGCGGCAGCCGCCACGTTGTCGATGCCGACGTGGTGTGCGGTAGGGCCGACCAGCGCCTCGGCCTGTTCGCCGATGAGCACGAGCGATGACGCAGCCGGGCGGTCGGCGAGATCGGCCGACGTCAGCGCGAGTGGGCTCATGACGATGCCGTCGAGAGCGGGGAGACCCTCACCCGACATCATCGCCAGCTCTGCCTCCCGGTCTCCTCCGGTCTGGGAGATGAGCACGGTGAGGGCGCGTTTCTGCGCGGCGCTGACGAACTGCGAGGCGAATTCGGCGAAGTACGGTTCGCGAAGATCGGGGAGCACGAGGGCGATGAGGCCGCTTCGGCCATTGCGCAGCTGCCGGGCGGCGAGGTTGGGGCGATAGCCGAGTTCGTCGATCGCGGCGAGGATGCGCTTTCTCACGTCGTCGCCCACCCAGCCGGTGCCGTTTACGACGTTCGACACCGACTTGGCGCTCACCCCGACCAGGGCTGCGACATCGGCGAGCGTCACTCGGGTCATCGGGGCTCCTTCTCTCGGATCGGCCACGCCGACCACGCGGCGCTCGTCGACGAGACTCTCATGGTTGACCATAGTTCAACGTGGAACTAGCGTGGTTGGTTCAGCGTGGAACGGAATGGACTTCCGCCGCGTCATCCTCCCCGCGAGGACCACCCGTTCGATGACGAAGGGCCGGCAGGAGCCGACCGGAAGAGGGAGCCGTAGACGTGGCTTTGCGAGACACCGACACCACCGGCCAGCCGATCGAGACCCTGAGAGCGAGCCGATCGGAGATCGCGCGTCCGCGTCCGCAGCTGGTGCGCGATTCGTTCGTCGACCTCGACGGCGACTGGGGCTTCGCGCACGATGATTCCGACCTCGGCCTCAGCGAGCACTGGCATGACGGACGCGAGCTGCCCGACCGCATCCGGGTGCCCTTCCCGCCCGAGTCACCTGCTTCGGGGGTCGGCGAGACCGGCTTCCATCCCGTCGTCTGGTACCGACGCGTGCTCGAATCCGAAGACCTCGACGCGGCGGGGCACGCGGCCGGGAGGCGACTGATCCTGCACTTCGGCGCCGTCGACCACCGCGCCACCGTCTGGGTCGACGGTCACGTCGTGGGCACCCATGAAGGCGGCCACACTCCGTTCGGCTTCGACGTCACAGACGCGCTCGACGCAGCGACGGATCAGCACACGATCGTCGTGCGCGCTGAGGATGACCCGCACGACCTCGCTCAGCCCCGAGGCAAGCAGGACTGGCATGAGGATCCGCATGCGATCTGGTATCACCGCACGACCGGCATCTGGCAGACCGTGTGGCTCGAGTCGGTGTCGCCCCAGCACGTGACGGCCCTCAACTGGACCAGTGATCTCACCGCGGGCACCGTGACCGTCGAGGTCTCGCTGCGACGGCGGGCCGACAGCATCGTGCACGTGCGGATCGCCCACGAGGGGCGCCCGCTCGGATCCGCCAGCGTGCAGGCGGGCGACACGACGACCACTCTCACCTTCCCCCTGGCCGGACAGACGAACGGACAGCACTACGAGCATCTGCTCTGGCGCCCCGAGAATCCGGTGCTGCTCGATGCCTGGGTGCGGGTCGAGACAGACGGGTTCGAGTCGGATGCCGTGGCGAGCTACCTCGGGCTGCGCTCGGTCAGCTGGGCCGAGGGTGCGCTGCTGCTCAACGACCGACCGATCACGATCCGTTCGGTGCTCAGCCAGGGGTACTGGCCCGAGTCGCACCTCACGGCGCCGTCGGCAGACGCGCTGCGGCGCGAGGCCGAGCTGATCTCGGAGCTCGGCTTCAACTCGGTGCGGGTGCATCAGAAGATCGAGGACGAGAGGTTCCTCTACTGGGCCGACCGGCTCGGACTGCTCGTCTGGGGTGAGATGCCTGCGACGTACACCTTCAGCACCGAGGCCGTTCGGCGCACGACGGCCGAGTGGACCGAGGCGGTGATGCGCGATCGTGCACACCCCAGCATCATCACCTGGGTGCCGTTGAACGAGAGCTGGGGCGTGCAGCACATCGCGTCGCGAGCCGATCAGCGAGCCTTCGCCGAAAGCCTCTACCACCTCACCAAGGCGCTCGACCCGACGCGGCCCGTCATCTCCAACGACGGCTGGGAGCTGGGCACGTCCGACCTCTGGACCATCCACGACTACGAGTGGGACGGTCGGGTGCTGGCTGATCGCTACGACATCGACGAGGCGGCGCTGCGCACATACATCGGCGGCATCGGGCCGGCGGGGCGCAGGATCCGCCTCGACGGAACGGACGACGCCGGGCAGCCGGTGATGCTCACGGAGTTCGGCGGCGTGAAATGGGCGGCGGATGCCAGTCCGACCGACTCGTGGGGGTACTCCGAAGCATCCGATGCCGACGACTACGCGCGAAGGCTGGCCGAGATCCTCGGCGCCGTGCAGTCGGGGACGCGCGGGTTCGGCGGTCGCGCGGCAGGGCTCGCGGGCTGGTGCTGGACGCAGCTCACCGACACCATGCAGGAGCGCAACGGACTGCTCACCGAGGCCAGGGAGCCGAAGCTGCCGATCGAGACCCTGCGTTCGCTGATCGAGGGGACGACGATCAGCTGACGTTCGCCTCACCCCGGACGCACTGCGGGCCGAGGCGATCGCCCCGGCCCGCAGTGTCTGCTCGTGGTCAGAGCGGTGCGACGATGTCCTGCTTGACGTCCCACTCCGTGATCTCCTGCACGCTCTCGATCTTCTGGCCCTCGAGCTCGGTCGAGCCCGTGGCCGCGAGGGCGACGTAGTCCGACGTCACTTCGAGGATCATGTCGACGGTCGTGCCCTGCTCCTCGGTCGTGCCGGTGACCAGGAAGACCTCCTGGCCGAGGCGCGTACCCGT
>NZ_JAGGPD010000374.1 GCF_018613995.1 Microbacterium sp. ISL-103
GGCCGCCGGGGGGTTCGCCCATGGGAGGGATCTGTGCGGGGTCGCCGCCGAACGAGCGGATCTCACGATGCACCCAGGCGAGTCCTGCCGCGGCATCCTGCAGCCCGAGATTTCGGGGAGCGTCGTCGAGCACCGAGAATCCCTCGGAGCCGAGCCGATAGTTGATCGAGGCGAAGACGATGCCGGCGTGCGCGAAACCGGCGCCGTCATAGAGGGGGAGGGCTGCGGTGCCGCGCTCGAGGGCGCCGCCGTGGATCCAGAGCACGACGGGGGCGTCGGAGGCATCCTGCGGAGCCCAGACGTTTACGGAGAGGATCTCGTCGCCGGGGATCTCGACCGAGCCGAGCAGTTCGCCGATGGCGCCGGAGTAAGGAAGCTGAGGTGCCGTGGGTCCGAATGCCGTGGCCTCCCGTGGTTCATGCCAGGGGGATGCGGGCTGGGGTTCGCGGAAGCGGTTCGGCCCGAAGGGAGCGGCGGCGTAGGGGATGCCCAAGAAGCGGTGAACGCCATCGACGGTCTCACCCCTCACGACTCCGGTGGAAACGGTGACCTGTGGCGCGACGCTCATGGGGCTCATCGTATGGCGATCGGCGCGTCGATCGCGTCGCCGGGTAGAATTGGCACTCGTCCGCAGTGAGTGCCAGAGGGAGGAGTCGCGATGGTCAGTGAAAGAGGCCTTCAGGTTCTTCGCGCGATCGTGCAGGACTACGTCGAGACCCATGAGCCGGTCGGCAGCCGATCCATCGTCGACCGGTATTCGTTCGGAGTCTCGGCGGCCACGATCCGCAACGACATGGCGCTGCTCGAAGACGAAGAGCTGATCGCCGCTCCGCACACGTCGTCGGGGCGTGTGCCGACAGACAAGGGCTACCGAGTCTTCGTCGATCACCTCGCGCAGCTGCGCCCGCTCTCGGTCGCGCAGCGCACGGCGATCGAATCGTTCCTGACCGCGCCCGCAGACCTCGACGACCTGATGGTGCGCACCGTCCGGGTGCTCACCCAGCTCACGGGGCAGGTCGCGCTCGCGCAGTACCCGTCGTTCGCACGGGCGCACCTCACGCACCTCGAACTCGTCGCGCTGGCGCCGAACCGCCTGCTGATCGTGCTCGTCACAGACGCGGGTGGGGTCTCGCAGCGCATCGCACCGCTGCCGGTCGACGTCGATGACGCCGACATGGCGCTGCTGCGGGCACGGCTGTCGGCGCTCATCACCGGTCGCGCGGTCAGCGACGCGGCCGAGCGCCTGCAGGCACTGCTCGCCGACGACGCGCACAACCACGACGTGGTGCTGCGCGCTCTGGCGACGATCGTGATCGACGAACTCGGTGCGTTCCGGCAGGAGCGACTGGTGATGGCAGGAGCCGCGACCCTCGCCCGGCGCGAGCAGGACTTCCGCGGCAGCATCCATCCGCTCCTGGAGGCGATCGAAGAGCAGGTCACCCTGCTGCGCCTGATGAGCGAGATGGAGACCGACGCGCACGGTCTCGCGGCCAGCATCGGCACCGAGAACGCTCCGTTCGGCCTCGGTGAGGCATCGATCGTGGCCAGCAACTACGCCGCTCCCAGCGGTACGGCGCGGGTCGGCGTGATGGGGCCGACGCGCATGGACTATCCGAGCAACCTCGCCGCAGCGCGGGCTGTCGCCCGCTACCTGTCGCGGATGCTCGATGAAGACGAGGCGTCCCGCTGACGCGGGCGCCCAGAGAACAGCACACGCAGAAGGGCCATTGTGGCAGACCACTACGAGGTACTCGGCGTCTCTCGCGACGCCTCCACGGACGAGATCAAGAAGGCGTATCGCCGCCTCGCCCGCCAGCTCCACCCGGACGTGAACCCGGGCGAAGACGCGGCGGAGCGCTTCAAGCTCGTCACCCATGCCTATGACGTCCTCAGCGACGACGACTC
>NZ_JAGGPD010000018.1:0-11186 GCF_018613995.1 Microbacterium sp. ISL-103
CGGAGCGGCACGGCACGGTGGTGGCGCGTTCAGCGGCAAGGACCCGTCGAAGGTCGACCGCTCGGGCGCCTACGCCACGCGCTGGGTTGCGAAGAACGCCGTCGCCGCAGGGCTCGCCGATCGGCTCGAGGTGCAGGTCGCCTACGCGATCGGCGTGGCGCGTCCGGTGGGTCTGTACGTCGAGACCTTCGGCACCGGCAAGGTGTCCGACGAGGCGATCACGCGCGCGATCGACGAGGTCTTCGATCTCCGCCCGCAGGCGATCATCGACCAGCTCGATCTTCTCCGCCCGATCTACGCCCAGACGGCCGCGTACGGGCACTTCGGACGTGAGCTCCCGGAGTTCACGTGGGAGCGCACCGACCGCGCAGAAGAGCTGCGGCGCGCTGCCGGCCTCTGAGGGGCGGCCTGATGGCNNCGCATCGCTCGCGTGCTCCTGGACTCACCGCTTCCGCAGCTCGACCGACTCTTCGACTACGC
The DNA here is from genome assembly GCF_018613995.1 of Microbacterium sp. ISL-103. GTDB lineage: Bacteria > Actinomycetota > Actinomycetes > Actinomycetales > Microbacteriaceae > Microbacterium. The sequence goes on from NZ_JAGGPD010000018.1 coordinate 481, forward strand.
CCTGCCGACGGAACTCGGCGACGTGTCGACGGGCGTCCGAGTGCGCGTGCCGCTGCGCACCGCAGGACGCGTGATCGACGGTTACGTCATCGAACTCGACACCGAAGACGATGCCGACCGACCGCTCTCCGAGGTCGACAGCGTCGTCTCGCCGGTGTCCGTGCTTCCCGAGCGGCTCTATCGTCTCGCTCGGCGAGCAGCCGATCGCGCGGCAGGGTCAGCCTCCGACGTGCTCCGCCTGGTGATTCCGAAACGGCAGGTGCGGGTCGAGAAGGCATGGACCGCCGACTCGCCCGCTGCGATGCCGACCGACGAGGCGCGTGCATCGGCCGCCGGACTGATCGCGACCTACGAGGGTCTCGACGCAGTGCTCGAGACGGGCGGACGGGCGGCGGTCGAAGCCATTCCGGTGGCGCACGACGGCGAGCCGGGATGGGCAGCGCTGCTCGCTGCAGCCGCGGTGCGCACCTTGGCATCCGGCCGTTCGAGCATCGTCGTCGTGCCCGACCACCGGGATCTGGATCGCCTGCTCGCCGCGCTCGAGGCCGTGGCGCCGCCGGAAGCGGTGGTGCGGTACGACTCCCGCCAGACGAATCCCGATCGTTACCGGTCGTTCCTGCGGTCCCTCGAGGATGCGCCGTGCATCGTCGTCGGCAATCGGTCCGCGGTGTATGCGCCCGTGCGCGCCGGGCTCGTGGCGCTGTGGGACGACGGTGATCCGCTGCTGGGAGAGCCGCTCTCCCCGTACATCAATGCGCGGGACGCCGCTCTGCTCCGCCAGGAACAGGAGGAATCCGCGCTCCTGTTCGTCGGACACACGCGGACGACCGACGTCGAACGGCTCGTCGCGCACGGCTGGTTGCAGGACATCCGAGCGACGCGCCGAGTGCTGCCGCGCGTGATCCTCAGCACGCCGCACGAGATGGACGCGCCCACCGCACAGCGCATGCCGTCATCCGCTTTCCTGTCGGCGCGCAACGCCGCGGCCGAAGGCCCTGTGCTGGTGCAGGTGTCCCGCCCCGGGTTCGCGCCCTCTCTCGTGTGCGCCGAGTGCCGCGCGCCTGCCCGGTGCGCCCACTGCGGGGGACCGCTGGGGGCGAAGCACCGCGGCGCGGTGCCCGTGTGCGCGTGGTGCGGACGCGGGGCCAGAGCCTGGGCCTGCCCGACCTGCTCGTCGACGAAGCTGCGTCTGGCGTCGTCGGGCAGCGAGCGCACCGCCGACGAATTGGGCAAGGCGTTCCCCGGAACCCGCGTGGTCGTGGCCGACAGCGCACATCCCGTCGATCGCGTCACCGACAAGCCGGCGCTCGTGGTCGCCACACGAGGAGCAGAGCCACTCGCCGAGGGCGGATACCGCGCCGTGGTGCTGCTCGACGGTCCGCGGATGCTCCAGGCACCCGACCTTCGCATCGGCGAGGCGTGTCTGCGCTGGTGGTCGAACGCTGCGGCCCTCGCCGCTCCCGGCGCGCCCATCCATCTCGTCGGCGTCGACGGCGCCATCGCACGTGCACTCGCCACCTGGAGTCAGGCGGGTTACGCCAGGGCCGAGCTCGCCGAACGTGCGCCGCTGCACATGCCTCCGGCCGCACGGGTCGCACTGGTCGAGGGATCCGCTGCCGCGGTCGGTCGGGCGCTCGCCTCACTGCAGGAACTCGCCCTTCCGTCGGATGCGGTACTGGGGCCGGTGCCGATCGAGTCCGACGACTATCCGCCCCGCGTCCGTGCTCTTGTGCGGTTCGAGTACGGTGCAGGCGCGAGGGTGGCAGCCACGCTGCGAGCGGCGGTGGTCGCCGAGGCGGTCAGCGCCCGTCGCGGCCGAGGGAAGTCGACTCGGAGCGCGCTCACGGTTCGCCTCGATATCCTCGACCCAGAGCTCTGAGCGCCGACGGCGCAGCAGAGCCCCCCGATCCATACCCCGCATCCCTCCGGAGCACCTTCATGCGTCTCGTCTTCGCCGGCACACCGTCGGCAGCCGTTCCCACTCTCCGCCGCCTTGCGGCGGAGCACGACATCGCCGCGGTCGTGACCCGGCCGGACGCGCCGCTCGGTCGCAAGAGGGTGCTCACCCCGTCGCCCGTCGCACAGGCCGCCACCGATCTCGGTCTGCCGGTGATCAAGGCTGCGCGCCTCGACGCGGAGGCGACCGCCACGATCTCCGACCTTCAGGTCGAGCTCGGCGTGATCGTCGCCTACGGCGGTCTCGTGCGCGAACCGCTTCTGTCGGCTCCTGCCCAAGGCTGGATCAACCTCCATTTCTCGCTGCTGCCCCAGTGGCGCGGCGCGGCGCCCGTGCAGCGGGCGCTGATCAACGGTGATGCTCAGCTCGGCGCCAGCGTCTTCCAGCTCGTACCGGCGCTCGACGCGGGCGACGTGTTCGCATCTCGCGTGGTCGAGATCGCCGCGGATGCGACCGCTGACGTGGCGCTCAAGGTGCTCTCGATCGACGGAGCGGAGCTCACCGCAGAGGTCGTGGCGGCGATCGCCGACGGCACCGCGAGGGCGGAGCCCCAGGAGGGCGAGCCCACGCTCGCCCCGAAGCTCACGCTCGACGACGGGCTGCTCGACTGGACGCGACCATGCTCCGAGGTCTTCTCGCGGTTCCGCGGCGTCACGCCCGAGCCCGGCGCCCACACGACGGTCGACGGGCTCCGTCTGAAGGTGCTCGAGGCCGCGCCGTCGTCCGACGGTGTCGCACTGCAGCCGGGCGAGCTCGCGGCCACGAAGACGGCACTGCTGATCGGGACCGCGTCTACGCCGCTGGCGGTCACGCGCGTGCAGCCGGCCGGAAAGGGCGCGATGAGCGCCGTCGACTGGTGGCGCGGACAGCGCGGCACCGAGGGTCTGCGAGCAGGCGCATGACCGGGCAGCAGGCAGACGGCCAGCGCCGTGACGCACGTTCCGGGGGATCGCGCGGACCCCGTGCTCCGCGCGACCAGCGTCCTCGCGACGGTCAGTCCCGCGGCGCTCAGCGCTCCGGGCAGCCGCGCGGCCCACAGCGCACCGTGCAGCCCGCGCGGCGAGTGGCCTACGACGTTCTGCGCGCGGTCTCGGAATCCGATGCCTACGCCAACCTCGTGCTGCCGACCGCGATCGCCGAGGCAGGACTGAACCCGCAGGATGCGGCACTGGCGACCGAGCTCGCGTACGGGACGCTCCGACGGCGGGGCACCTATGACGCGATCATCGCCATGGCGTCCGATCGCTCTGCCGACGAGATCGATCCCGGAGTGCTCGACGCGCTCAGACTCGCGACCCATCAGCTGCTCGCGACCCGGGTCGCCTCGCACGCAGCCGTGAACGAATCGGTCAACATCGTGGCCGCGACCCAGGGTCGCGGCGCATCGAGCTTCGCGAACGCCGTGCTGCGTCGTATCTCCCGCGAGACGCCGGGGGAGTGGGAGGCGCGCATCGAGGCATCTGCGCGATCCGACGACGAGAGGCTCGCGCTGCGCTCTGCACACCCGGTCTGGATCATCCGCGCACTCCGGCGCGCTCTCGCCGCCGAGGGGCGCGTCGACGAGCTCGACGACCTCCTCGAGGCGGACAACGCCTCTCCTGAGGTCACGCTCGTCGCCCTTCCGGGTCTTGCCGAGCCCGGTGACCCCCGCCGGCCGTACGCGCCGACGGCCTACGGCTCGCCCGGCGGCGACCCCCACCGCGTGATCGCCTCGTCCGGCGGCACCGTGCGTGTGCAGGACGAGGGGTCGCAGCTCGTCGCCCTCGCCCTGGCACAGGCGACGCCCATCCGTGCCGGCGAGCGCTGGCTCGATCTCTGCGCGGGCCCAGGTGGCAAGACAGCGCTGCTCGCCGCCATCGCGCAGGAGCACGACGTGACCCTCGAGGCGAACGAGATCGTCCCGACCAGGGCCCGACTCGTGCGCAACGCCCTGCGAGCGGTGCCGACGGAGGTCGTCGTGCACGAAGAGGACGGCCGTTCGTTCGGCGCCTCGCATGCGGGCACGTTCGACCGCATCCTCGTGGATGCGCCCTGCACCGGACTCGGCGCCCTGCGCAGACGGCCGGAGGCCCGCTGGCGCAAGACGCCCGCCGACGTCGCCGAGCTCGTGCCGCTGCAGGTCGAACTGCTGAGCTCGGCCCTCGATGCCCTCGCCCCCGGCGGAATCGTCGCTTACGCGACGTGCTCCCCGCACCTGGCAGAGACGACAGGGGTGGTGCAGGAGGTGCTCAGAGGCCGCGATGACATCGCCGAGCTCGACGCGCGCGCCGTGCTCTCGACGGTGTCGGACTCGCCGATCGATCTGGGCGACGACGGATCCGGCCGAGTGCAGCTGTGGCCCCATCGCCACGGCACCGACGCCATGTTCCTCGTGCTTCTGCAGCGAGAGACGGCCGAGGGCCCCGATCAGAGCGTCGAAGAGAGAGACTAGAGCCGTGGAACTGCCCCGCGCACCGCGCATCAACCCCAGCATCCTCGCCGCCGACTTCGTCAACATGCAGCGGGATCTCGCGAAGATCGCGACAGCCGATTTCGCGCACGTCGACGTCATGGACAACCATTTCGTTCCGAATCTCACGTTCGGTCCTCAGATGGTCGAGCGGATCCAGGCGACCAGTCCGATCCCGCTCGACGTGCACCTGATGATCACCGACCCCGAGCGCTGGGCGCCTGCGTACGCGGAACTCGGGGCGGCGAGCGTCACCTTCCATCTCGAGGCGGCGGCCGATCCGATCTCGCTGGCACGGAAGCTGCGCAGCATCGGCGCACGGGCCGGGGTCGCCATCAAGCCCGACACCCCGGCAGAGGGTCTCTACAGCGTGCTCGAGGAGTTCGATCAGATCCTCGTGATGACGGTCGAACCCGGCTTCGGCGGGCAGGGTTTCATGCCCGAGACGATGCCGAAGCTGCGGGCCCTCGCCGATGAGGCCCAGCGCCGCGGCTCCACCGTCTGGCTCCAGGTCGACGGCGGGATCTCCGACGCCACCATCGAGCAGGCGGCCGCAGCGGGTGCCGACACTTTCGTCGCAGGCTCCGCCGTCTACGGCGCCGACGACGTCGAGGGCGCCGTCACCCGGCTCAGAGACCGCGCCAGAGCCGCTAGCCTGGAATCGTGAAGACTTTCGACGAGCTGTTCGCCGAGCTCAGCGTCAAGGCCGAGACCCGACCCGAGGGTTCGGGCACTGTCGCGGAGCTCGACGGCGGCGTGCACACGATCGGCAAGAAGATCGTCGAGGAGGCCGCCGAGGTCTGGATGGCGTCCGAGTACGAATCCGACGCGGCCGCGGCCGAGGAGATCTCGCAGCTGCTCTACCACGTGCAGGTGATGATGATCGCGAAGGGCCTGAGCCTGCAGGACGTCTACCGACATCTGTGAAGCGCTCCGCCCCACTCGCTTCGATCTGAAGGCTTTCCATGCTGCGCATTGCTGTTCCCAACAAGGGCTCTCTCTCCGAGACGGCCGCCGACATGCTCGCGGAGGCCGGGTACGCCGGCCGTCGTGATCCCAAGACCCTCCACGTCGTCGACACGGACAACGACGTCGAGTTCTTCTACCTTCGCCCGAAGGACATCGCCACCTACGTCGGCTCCGGCGCCATCGACGTCGGCATCACCGGACGCGATCTGCTCCTCGATGCACGCATGCCGGGTGCACGCGAGATCGAGGCGCTCGGATTCGCCGGGTCGACGTTCCGTTTCGCGGCGCCCTCCGGTCGGTACACCGACGTCTCCGAGCTCGACGGCCTGCGAATCGCCACGTCCTACCCGGGACTCGTCGACGCCTTCCTCGATGAGCGGGGCATCGCGGTCGATCTCGTGCCGCTCGACGGGGCGGTCGAGTCCGCCGTGCGCCTCGGCGTCGCAGACGCCGTCGCCGATGTCGTCGAGACCGGCACGACTCTCCGCCAGGCCGGGCTCGACGTCTTCGGACCGGTGATCCTGCAGTCCGAGGCGGTGCTGATCGCCGGCCCTCAGGATGCCGAGGGATCCGAGACCCTGCTCCGGCGCCTCCGCGGCGTCATGGTCGCCCGACGCTTCGTGATGATCGACTACGACCTGCCCCTCGCGCTTCTCGACGATGCGGTGAAGATCGCCGGCGGCATCGAGTCGCCCACGGTCTCGCCGCTCCGCGACCCCGAGTGGGTCGCGGTGCGGGTCATGGTCGCCCGCTCGAGGGTCAACCCGGTGATGGATGCGCGCTACGCCCTCGGCGCTCGCGCCATCCTCGTCACGGCGATCCACAACGCGAGGCTCTGATGGCGCTCGCCAGTCGCGTCATCCCGTGTCTCGACGTCGCGGAGGGCCGCGTGGTCAAGGGCGTCAACTTCGAGAATCTCCGCGACATGGGAGACCCCGTCGAACTCGCACGCCACTATGCGGCGCAGGGTGCAGACGAGATCACGTTCCTCGACGTCACCGCCACGGTCGACGCGCGGGCCACGACGTACGACGTCGTGCAGCGCACAGCCGAGCAGGTGTTCGTGCCGCTGACGGTGGGCGGGGGAGTGCGCAGCGTCGATGATGTCTCGCAGCTTCTCGCCGTGGGTGCCGACAAGGTCGGAGTGAACTCGGCCGCGATCGCCCGCCCCGAGCTCATCGGCGAGATCGCCGACCGCTTCGGCGCGCAGGTGCTGGTGCTGTCGCTCGACGTCAAGCGCGCCGATACCACGGCGTCAGGTTTCGTGGTCACGACGCACGGCGGACGCACCCGGACCACGCTCGATGCGCTCGAGTGGGCGCGAGAGGCCGTCGAGCGCGGCGCCGGGGAGCTGCTGGTCAACTCGATCGATGCCGACGGCACGCGCGACGGATTCGATCTCGAACTGGTGAAGCTGATGCGCGAGGCGGCGTCCGTGCCCGTCATCGCGTCGGGCGGCGCGGGCAAGGCGGCCGATTTCGCCCCTGCGATCAGAGCAGGCGCCGATGCCGTGCTCGCGGCGAGCGTGTTCCACACGGGCGCACTCACCGTCGGCGACGTGAAGGACGCCCTGCGCGCGGAAGGGGTGCTCGTCCGATGAGTGGCATCGAGGAGCGCATCGCCGCCGTCGCCTTCAACGACGACGGGCTCGCGCCCGTGATCGTGCAGCAGTGGGACACGGCCGAGGTGCTCATGCTCGCGTGGGTTGATGCCGAGGCGCTGCGCCGCACGCTCACCACGGGGCGCGCGGTGTACTGGTCGCGGTCCCGCCGGGAGTACTGGCGCAAGGGAGACACCTCGGGCAACATCCAGGTCGTCCGCGAGGCGCGTCTCGACTGCGACGGCGACGCGATCCTGCTCCGAGTCGACCAGACCGGGCCCGCCTGCCACACCGGCACGCGCACCTGCTTCGACACCACCGACCTGGACGCGGTCGACGGGGGAGCATCCGCATGACGTTCGCACGTCGCGGCCGCTCCATCGCCGTCTCCGGCTTCCTGCTGTCCGGAGCGATCGGGATCATCTCGTCCACCCAGACCTGGTTGACGGTCGAACGGGCGGATGCCGGCGAGGCGATCCTCGTTCCGGGGGCCTCGGCGCTCCCGCTCCTGGCCCCGCTGAGCCTCGCCGTGCTCGCGCTGGGCATCGCCCTGTCGATCGTCGGACCGATCCTGCGGCTGATCTTCGGGGTGCTCGCGACGGCTGCTGCGCTGTTCCTCGGGTGGACCACTCTCCAACTGCTTGTGAACGAGCCGCTCAGCGCCGTCGGTCCGACCGTGACCGAGACGACCGGCCTCGCCGGCAGCACGGCGATCGCCGACGTGGTCGCCGGCATCGAGCTCTCTGCCTGGCCCGTGATGACGCTCATCGCCTGGGTGCTGCTGCTCGCGGCATCCCTGGTCGTCCTCCTGACCTGGCGGCGCTGGAAGACCGGCGGGCGACGCTATCGCACCGATGCCTCGCATGTCGAAGCCGGCGACGGCCCCGTCGATGCGATCGATTCGTGGGACGACCTGTCGCGCGGAACCGACCCGACACGATGACCCCGATAGACTTGACCCGATCCCGCACGTCGTCCCCGGAGGAGACCATGACCAACCCGATCGCCGACCCCGGCCACGGACACTCGCCTGCGGCATGGACGGGCGTCATCATCATGCTCGCCGGCTTCACGATCGGCACGGTGGCTTTCTGCCTCGCCGAGTTCAGCCCCGTGTGGGTCGCTCTGATCTGGGTCGGTGCCGCGATCGTCCCGATCGGTGCACTCGTCGGCTGGCTGCTCGCCAGGGCCGGTTATGGCGTGAAGGGCCCCAAGTACTCGCCGAAGGCGCACTAATGGTGCTCGCCGACCTCACGGCCGGCGCAGTCGCAGACGCAGAGCGTCGTGCTCTCACCCGGCCTCTGGCCGAGGTGGAACGGGATGCTCTTGCTCGCCCCGCCGCCAAGGACGCACTCTCGTTCCTCGCCCCGACCGAGCGCGTGAAGATCATCGCAGAGGTGAAGCGCGCGAGCCCCTCGCGCGGCGCCCTCGCCGAGATCCCCGACCCGGCCCTGCAGGCTTCGCTCTATGAGACCGGCGGCGCCTCGGCGATCAGCGTCCTCACGGAAGAGCGTCGCTTCGGCGGCAGCCTCGCCGATCTCGAAGCCGTCACCGCTCGCGTGTCGCTGCCCGTGCTCCGCAAGGACTTCATCGCGAATCGCTACCAGGTGCTCGAGGCGCGGGCCGCCGGTGCCGACCTCGTGCTGCTGATCGTCGCCGGTCTCGAGTCGGCAGTGCTTCACGATCTCTTCGGTTTCATCACCGAGCTCGGCATGACTCCGCTCGTCGAGACCCACTCGGCCGACGAACTGGAAGCCGCGATCGATCTCGGCGCTCCGCTGATCGGCGTCAACGCGCGCGACCTGAAGACCCTTCAGCTCGACCGCGACCTGTTCGGCCGGCTCGTCGAGCGGATCCCGGATTCGGCGATCAAGATCGCTGAATCCGCAGTCCTCACATCGGCAGACGTCACGCACTACCGCTCAGCGGGTGCAGACGTCGTCCTGATCGGGGAGGCGCTCGTCACGGGCGACCCGGTCGCCACACTCAAGAGCTTCCTGGAGGCGTGATGAGCCTGCGAGACCAGCATGGTCCACTTTTCGGCGAGTACGGCGGGCGGTACATGCCCGAGTCGCTGATCGCCGCGATCGACGAACTGTCCGCGGCATACGCCGAAGCGATCGTCGATTCCGAGTTCCGCGCAGAGCTGGCGTCGCTGCTCAGCTCGTATGCTGGGCGCCCGTCGCCGCTCACCGAGGTCGCTCGGTTCGCCGAGCATGCCGGCGGCGCACGCGTCTTCCTCAAGCGGGAAGACCTCAATCACACGGGCTCCCACAAGATCAACAACGTGCTCGGGCAGGCTCTGCTCACCAAGCGCCTCGGCAAGACCCGGGTGATCGCCGAGACCGGTGCCGGTCAGCACGGTGTCGCCACGGCGACCGCGGCCGCCCTGTTCGGCCTCGACTGCACGATCTACATGGGCGAGGTCGACACCGAGCGCCAGGCGCTGAACGTGGCGCGGATGCGCCTTCTCGGCGCCGAGGTCGTGGCCGTCACGTCGGGGTCCCGCACGCTGAAGGATGCGATCAACGACGCGTACCGCGACTGGGTCGCATCCGTCGAGACGACCAACTACATCTTCGGCACTGCCGCAGGTCCGCACCCGTTCCCGGCGATGGTGCGCGACTTCCAGAAGATCATCGGCGAAGAGGCCCGCGAGCAGCTCCTCGCCGAGGTCGGCCGACTGCCTGATGCCGTCATCGCGTGCGTCGGCGGGGGATCGAACGCCATCGGCATGTTCGATGCCTTCCTCGATGACGAGGGAGTGAAGCTGTACGGAGTCGAAGCGGCCGGCGACGGCGTCGACACCCCCAGGCATGCGGCATCCATCGAACGCGGACGTCCCGGCATCCTGCACGGCGCGAAGACCTATGTCCTGCAGGACGAAGACGGCCAGACGGTGGAGTCCCACTCGATCTCCGCCGGCCTCGATTACCCGGGCGTGGGCCCCGAGCACTCGTGGCTCGCCGACATCGGGCGCGCCGAGTACATCCCGGCGACCGACGACGAGGCCATGCAGGCGCTGCGTCTGCTCAGCCGCACCGAGGGCATCATCCCGGCGATCGAGACGGCGCACGCGCTGGCCGGCGCGATGCGTATCGGCCGCCAGATGGGTCCGGATGCCGTGCTCGCGATCTGCCTGTCAGGCCGCGGGGACAAGGACATGGACACCGCCGCCCGCTACTTCGACCTCTACGACGCCGCAGCTCTCGAGCACGACGTCGCTGACGAGAGCGCCGCGGAGGCTGCCGCATCGAAGGGGGAGCCGGAGCTATGAGCCGCGTCGAACAGGCGATCGCCGCAGCCCACGAGGCGGGTCGCAGCGCCTTCGTCGGCTACCTGCCCGTCGGGTTCCCCGATCTCGAGACCAGCATCCAGGCCGCCATCGCCCTCGCTGAGAACGGCGTGGACATCATCGAGCTCGGCCCGCCCTACAGCGATCCGGTGATGGACGGTGCGGTGATCCAAGAGGCCACCACAGCGGCGCTGGCTCGTGGGTTCAAGATGAAGGACCTCTTCACCGCGGTGCGCGCGATCACCGAGGCGACCGATGTGCCGGTGCTGGTCATGACCTATTGGAACCCGGTCTTCCAGTACGGCGTCGACCGCTACGCCGACGACCTGCCCGCCGCGGGCGGCGCGGGGCTCATCACCCCGGACATCACGCCAGACGTGGCAGGGGAGTGGATCGCCGCAAGCGAGCGCACCGGTCTCGACCGCGTCTTCCTCGC
>NZ_JAGGPD010000018.1:11206-16765 GCF_018613995.1 Microbacterium sp. ISL-103
ATGGGCATCACCGGAGAGCGCACCGAGCTCGACCGCGCTGCGCGCACCCTGGTCGGCCGCCTGCGGGAGCACGGCAGCATCCGCGCCTGCGTCGGCATCGGCATCTCGACCGCCGAACAGATCGCCGGCGTCTCCGAGTATGCGGACGGCGCCATCGTCGGCACCGCACTCGTCCGCGCTCTGCGTGACGGCGGCATCCCCGCCCTCGCAGAGGTCACCCGAAACCTGGCCGTCGGCACGTCGTCGTCGCGCCCCGTACACGAGAACTAGAATCGCACTCATGTCCCTCGCGCTTCACAGCACCTTCAGCGGCGTGCTCGCCAGCATCCCGAGCCCCTCGGTCTCCTACATCGACCTCGGGCCGCTCCGGATCCACTTCTACGCGCTCTGCATCATCGCCGGCATCATCGCCGCCGTGCTGCTGACCAACCACCGCCTCACCAGGCGCGGGGCAGAGCCGTGGGTCGTGATCGACATCTCGATCCTCGCCGTGCCGCTCGCGATCATCGGCGCGCGCATCTTCCATGTGCTCACCCACCCGAACTTCTACTTCGGCGAGGGCAAGAACACCTGGAACCCGTTCGAGCCGGGATCCGTCTGGGCCATCTGGGAGGGCGGCATCGCCATCTTCGGCGCCCTCATCGGCGGCGCCATCGGCGCGTACCTGGGCTGCCGCTGGACCGGCATCCGCTTCTGGACCTTCGCCGACGCCCTGGCGCCCGGCCTTCTGCTCGCGCAGGCCATGGGCCGGTTCGGCAACTGGTTCAACAACGAGCTCTACGGTCTGCCGACCGATCTGCCGTGGGGCCTCGAGATCCCCTCCGACAACTCCGCATTCCCTCCCGGACTTCCCGAGGGCACCCTGTTCCACCCGACCTTCCTCTACGAGGTCATCTGGAACGGCCTCGGCGTCATCGTGCTGCTGTGGCTCAGCCGCAAGGCGACCGCCTTCCAGTGGGGCCGTCTCTTCGCCATCTACCTGATCTGGTACAGCGCCGGACGCGTGGTCTGGGAGTCGATCCGCATCGATCCGAGCGAGATCATGCTGGGGCTCCGCAGCAACGTCTGGGCCGCCATCATCGGCATCGTCGTGGGCCTCGCGATCCTCATCGTGCAGTCCCGTCGTCACCCCGGGCTCGAGCCATCGCCGTACCAGCCCGGCCGCGGCCGGACCGACCTCGACGCTGATGTAGAATCGCAGGACAATCCCTCCGATTTCGTGGACGTGAGTGAGCCTCCGTCCGAAGAAGACGCCGCAGGAGCCAGCGCCACAAGCACCGCTCCCACGGACACGGAAAGCGCTCGATAGCCGACCGGTCCGTGCGGACCCCATCGCATCCACCCGGCCAATGACGCCCCCGGGTCATCCGAAGATCTGAGGACGGTACTGGTGTATTTTCAGCCTCCCTACGGCGCCTCCGGCGCTTACCCGCCGAAGCAGGGCATGTACAACCCGGCGTTCGAGAAGGACGCCTGCGGCCTCGCCATGGTCGCGACCCTGCGCGGTGAAGCGGGCCATGACATCATCGCGCTCGCCCTCGAAGCGCTGCGCAACCTCGAGCACCGCGGCGCGATCGGCTCTGATGCCGGCACCGGCGACGGCGCAGGCATCCTGACCCAGATGCCCGACGCGTTCCTGCGTGCGGTCACCGAGTTCGAGCTGCCGCCCGTCGGTGAGTACGCGGCCGGCCTGGCGTTCCTTCCTCGCGACTCCAGCGAGCGCCGCCAGCAGAAGGCCGGCATCGAGAAGATCGCCCGCAGCGAGGGCCTGCGCGTCCTCGGCTGGCGAGAGGTCCCGACGGTCAACGACAATCTCGGCAAGCTCGCCGACGAGGCGCGTCCCGCTTTCGAGCAGCTCTTCGTCAGCGCCGGGGGAGCGACACACTCCGACGCCCCGCTCACGGGTATCGCACTCGACCGCGTGGCATACCGCCTTCGCAAGCGGGCCGGTCACGAGCTCGGCGCCTACTTCGTGTCGCTGTCGGCGCGCACGCTCGGCTACAAGGGCATGGTCACCACCCTGCAGCTCGAGCCGTTCTACCCCGACCTGCAGGACGAGCGGTTCATGTCCGAGCTCGCCGTCGTGCACTCGCGCTACTCCACGAACACCTTCCCCTCCTGGCCGCTGGCCCAGCCGCTGCGCATGCTCGCGCACAACGGCGAGATCAACACCGTGGGCGGAAACCGCAACTGGATGCGTGCCCGGCAGTCGCAGCTCGAGTCCGAGCTCCTCGGCGACGTCGCGCCGCTGCTTCCGATCTGCACCGACGGCGCCAGCGACTCGGCATCGTTCGACGAGGTGCTCGAGCTTTTGACGCTCACCGGCCGCAGCCTGCCGCACGCCATCATGATGATGGTGCCCGAGGCCTACGAGAAGCAGTCCGACATCTCGCCCGAGCTGCGCTCCTTCTACGAGTACCACTCGAACCAGATGGAGCCGTGGGACGGCCCCGCCGCGCTCATCTTCACCGACGGCACCGTGGTCGGCGCGACCCTCGACCGCAACGGACTGCGCCCCGGACGCTGGACCGAGACCACCGACGGTCTCATCGTCATCGGCTCCGAGACCGGCGTGCTCACCTTCGAGCCCGAGCGGATCAAGCGCCGCGGACGTCTGCAGCCGGGCAAGAGGTTCCCCGTCGACACGTCGCAGCAGCGCATCAGCGAAGACGAGGAGATCAAGCACGATCTCGCGACCCTGCACCCGTGGCAGGAGTGGCTGGATGCCGGATCCGTGCGACTCGCCGATCTTCCCGAGCGTGAGCACATCGTGCACCCGCCGGCGTCGATCACCCGTCGTCAGCGCACCTTCGGCTACACCGAGGAAGAGGTGCGCATCCTGCTCACCCCGATGGGGCAGACCGGCGTCGAGCCGCTCGGCGCCATGGGCTCGGACACCCCGATCGCCGTCCTGAGCAAGCGTCCGCGTCTGCTCTTCGACTACTTCACGCAGCAGTTCGCGCAGGTCACGAACCCGCCGCTGGACTCGATCCGCGAAGAGGTCGTCACCAGTCTGAAGCTCGGTCTGGGGCCTGAGAGCAATCTGCTCACCTGGGGTCCCGAGCACACCCGCACGGTCTCGCGGGACTTCCCCGTGATCGACAACGACGAGCTCGCGAAGCTCCGTCACATCGACAAGGCGATGCCCGACCGCTCGAGCGTCACGATCCGCGGTCTCTATCACTTCGACGCCGGCTCGAACACGCTCGAGAAGCGCCTCACCGAGATGTGCGCCGAGGTCGACGAGGCGATCGAGCAGGGCGCGGAGTTCATCATCCTGTCCGACCGCGACTCGAACAAGGATCTGACTCCGATCCCGTCGCTGCTCATGGTCTCGGCCGTGCACCACCACCTGATCCGTCGCGAGAACCGCATGAAGGTCGGTCTGATCGTCGAGGCCGGCGACGTGCGCGAGGTCCACCACGTCGCGACATTGATCGGCTACGGCGCATCCGCGGTCAACCCGTATCTGGCGATGGAGACGGTCGAGCACCTGGTGCGCACCGGATACATCACGGGGATCAGCACCGAGAAGGCCGTCAAGAACCTGATCTACGCACTCGGCAAGGGTGTGCTGAAGATCATGTCGAAGATGGGCATCTCGACGGTGTCCTCCTACGCCGGCGCTCAGGTCTTCGAAGCCGTCGGTCTGAGCGAGGAGTTCATCGACAAGTACTTCACCCGTACCGAGTCGAAGCTCGGCGGCGTGGGAATCCAAGAGATCTTCATCGAGAACCAGGCTCGCCACGACTACGCCTACCCCGAGGACGAGGCGGCGCGTGCACACGAGCGTCTCTGGAGCGGCGGCGAGTACCAGTGGCGTCGTGACGGGTCTCCGCACCTGTTCAATCCCGAGACGGTGTTCAAGCTGCAGCATGCGACCCGCGAGCGCCGATACGACATCTTCCGGGAGTACACCCAGCTCGTCGACGACCAGGCGGCCGAGCTCAAGACGCTCCGCGGCCTGTTCACGCTGCGCACGGGTACCCGCAAGCCGGTTCCGCTCGACGAGGTCGAGCCGGTGTCCTCCATCGTGAAGCGGTTCTCGACGGGAGCGATGAGCTACGGCTCGATCTCGAAGGAAGCACACGAGACTCTGGCGATCGCGATGAACCGCCTCGGCGGCAAGTCGAACACCGGCGAGGGCGGCGAAGACACCGACCGCCTGCTCGACCCTGAGCGTCGCAGCGCGATCAAGCAGGTCGCCTCCGGCCGCTTCGGCGTCACGAGCCTCTACCTCACCGAGGCGGATGACATCCAGATCAAGCTCGCCCAGGGTGCGAAGCCCGGCGAGGGGGGTCAGCTGCCACCGCAGAAGGTCTACCCGTGGGTCGCTCGCACGCGCGGCGGAACCCCGGGAGTCGGGCTCATCTCGCCGCCGCCCCATCACGACATCTACTCGATCGAAGACCTCAAGCAGCTCATCTTCGATCTGAAGCGGGCCAACCCCGAGGCGCGGATCCACACCAAGCTCGTCAGCCAGTCGGGCATCGGGGCGGTGTCCGCGGGTGTGGCCAAGGCGCTGAGCGACGTCATCCTGGTCTCCGGCCACGACGGCGGCACGGGTGCGAGCCCGATGAACTCGCTCAAGCACGCCGGAACCCCGTGGGAGCTCGGCCTCGCCGAGACGCAGCAGACGCTCATGCTCAACGGCATGCGCGACCGCGTGGTCGTGCAGGTCGACGGCCAGCTGAAGACCGGCCGCGACGTCATCATCGGCGCCCTTCTGGGTGCCGAGGAGTTCGGCTTCGCGACCGCCCCGCTCGTCGTCAGCGGATGCATCATGATGCGCGTCTGCCACCTCGACACCTGCCCTGTCGGCGTCGCCACGCAGAACCCCGTTCTGCGCGAGCGCTTCACCGGCAAGCCCGAGTTCGTCGTGAACTTCATGGAGTTCATCGCCGAGCAGGTGCGTGAGATCCTGTCGGAGCTCGGCTTCCGCTCGATCGACGAGATCGTCGGACGCACCGAGCTCATCGAGGCGAACGCCGCGCTCCAGCACTGGAAGGCAGAGGGCCTCGACCTGAGCCCCGTGCTCGAGGGCCCCGCGTTCCCGGCGAGCGAGCCGCGACGCAACCGCCGCACGCAGGACCACGAGCTGGAGAAGCACTTCGATGTGCAGCTCATCGACATCGCGAAGCCCGCACTCCTCAACGGAGAGCCGGTCGTGGTGGAGCTGCCCATCGCGAACACCGAGCGCGCCGTCGGCACGATGCTGGGCCACCAGGTCACGTCTCGCCACGGTGCGGCGGGCCTGCCTCGTGGCACGATCGACGTCACCCTCAACGGCACCGCAGGCCAGTCCCTCGGGGCGTTCCTGCCCTCCGGGATCGTGCTGCGGCTCGAAGGCGACGCGAACGACCACGTCGGCAAGGGCCTCTCGGGCGGCGACATCTCGATCCGTCCCGCTCGAGGCTCCGGCATCAAGCCGGAGGAGAACGTGATCGCAGGAAACGGGATCGGCTACGGCACCACCGCGGGGACGATGTTCCTCTCCGGCGTCGTCGGCGAGCGGTTCCTGGTGCGCAACTCCGGTGCGACCGCCGTGGTCGAGGGCGT
>NZ_JAGGPD010000375.1 GCF_018613995.1 Microbacterium sp. ISL-103
CCCTGGTGGCCCGGCGCGAGAACGTCACCCAGCCGATGGCGGTCCAGATCACCGTGCCGAGGGCGATCAGACCGGTGATCCCCAGGACGTTGGTCGTGCTCGCCGCGATCTCCCGCACCTGTTCGGGCGTGAACACCCCACCCTGCTCGAGGATGAGGTTGGGGACGTAGCTGTTGATGATCTCGATCAGACCGTCGACGGCCTCGGTGCTGCCGCCGAGCCACAGACCGGTGATGGCGAAGGCGAGGTAGATCGCCGCGAAGATCGCGAAGAGCGCCTGGTAGCTCACACCGGCGGCGAGAAGGAATCCGTTGTGCTGCAGGAAGTGCCGCCACACGCGCACGGGGAACAGCCCGAGGGTGCGCTGCGTGAGTGCGGTCGCCCGCTCGACGGCCGTGTCGAGTCGACCGGGTTCGGTGGCGGCGGCATCGGGATCGGACACGGTCTCACCCTATCCAAGCGATGAGAACGGGCGGGCATCCATGAGGATGCCCGCCCGTCGGCGTCAGTGAGTCGACGTCAGTGAGACGGCGTCAGCGACGACCGCGCAGGACCGCCTGCTTGACCTCGGCGATGGCCTTGGTGACCTCGATGCCGCGGGGGCACGCCTCGGAGCAGTTGAACGTCGTGCGGCAGCGCCAGACGCCTTCCTTGTCGTTGAGGATGTCGAGGCGCACCTCGGCGTTGTCGTCACGCGAGTCGAAGATGAAGCGGTGCGCGTTCACGATCGCCGCCGGTCCGAAGTACTGACCATCGGTCCAGAAGACGGGGCACGACGAGGTGCACGCGGCGCACAGGATGCACTTGGTCGTGTCGTCGAAGATCTCGCGGTCGGCGATCGTCTGGACGCGCTCCTTTCCCTTCTCGGGCACCGAGTTCGCGACGAGGAACGGCTGCACGTCGCGATACGACGCGAAGAACGGCTCCATGTCGACGACGAGGTCCTTCTCGAGGGGGAGTCCCTTGATCGCCTCGACGTAGATCGGCTTCGAGATGTCGAGGTCCTTGATCAGCGTCTTGCAGGCGAGGCGGTTGCGGCCGTTGATGCGCATGGCGTCGGAGCCGCAGATGCCGTGGGCGCACGATCGACGGAAGGTGAGCGAGCCGTCGACCTCCCACTTGATCTTGTGCAGCGCGTCGAGCACGCGGTCGGTCGAGTACAGCTCGACGTCGTAGTCGACCCAGTGCGGCTCGGAGTCGACTTCGGGGTCGAACCGGCGGATGTTGAAGGTGACGATGAAGGACTGGATGCCCGTCTCCTCCGTCGTGTCCGCGGGAGCTTCGGCGATGGCGTTCGACATGCTCAGTACTTCCTCTCCATCGGCGGGTAGTTCAACTCGCCCTGCTCGTTCTTCGTGAACACGACCGGCTTCCAGTCGAGCTTGATGTGGTCGCTCGGGGTAGAGGAGTGCGGGTCGCCCGTGAGGTAGGCCATGGTGTGCTTCATGTACTTCTCGTCGTCACGCGTGGGGAAGTCGTCGCGCATGTGGCCGCCGCGGCTCTCCTCGCGGTTCTGCGCGGCGTAGACGACGACCTCGGCGATGTCGAGGAGGAAGCCGAGCTCGACGGCCTCGAGCAGGTCGGTGTTGAAGCGCTTGCCCTTGTCGTCGACGTGCACGTTGCGGTACCGGTCGCGCAGTTCGGCGATGACGCCGAGCACGTGCTCGAGGGACTCGTGCGTGCGGAAGACCTGCGCGCCCTTGTCCATCTCGTCCTGCAGCGCCTTGCGCAGCACGGCGATGCGCTCGGTGCCCTGGTTGTTGCGGAGTCCCTCGATCATGTCGGAGACGAATGCCGCGGGGTTCTCGGGCAGCGGCACGAACTCCGCCGTCTTGACGTACTCGACCGCGTTGCGACCCGAGCGCTTGCCGAAGACGTTGATGTCGAGCAGCGAGTTGGTGCCGAGGCGGTTCGCCCCGTGCACGGAGACGCAGGCGCACTCGCCGGCGGCGTAGAGGCCGGGCACGACGGTGTCGTTGTCGGCGAGCACCTCGCCGTTGTTGTTGGTGGGGATGCCGCCCATCGCGTAGTGCGCGGTCGGCATGACCGGGACCGGCTCGACGACCGGATCGACGCCCAGGTAGGTGCGCGCGAACTCGGTGATGTCGGGAAGCTTGGTCTCGAGCACCTCGGCACCCAGGTGGGTGCAGTCCAGCAGCACGTAATCCTTGTGCGGGCCGGCTCCTCGGCCCTCGGCGACCTCCTGCACCATGCAGCGGGCGACGATGTCGCGAGGCGCGAGGTCCTTGATGGTCGGCGCGTAGCGCTCCATGAAGCGCTCGCCCGACGCGTTGCGCAGGATCGCGCCCTCTCCTCGTGCGCCCTCGGTGAGGAGGATGCCGAGACCTGCGAGGCCGGTCGGGTGGAACTGGAAGAACTCGAGGTCCTCGAGGGGGAGCCCCTTGCGCCAGACGATGCCGACGCCGTCGCCCGTGAGGGTGTGCGCGTTGGAGGTCGTCTTGAAGATCTTGCCGAAGCCGCCGGTGGCGAAGATGACGGCCTTGGCCTGGAACACGTGCAGCTCGCCGGTGGCGAGGTCGTAGGCCACGACGCCCGAGACCTGGGTCTTGCCGTCGGCATCCTTCACCGTCAGCAGGTCGAGCACGTAGAACTCGTTGAAGAAGTTGATGCCCAGCCGGACGCAGTTCTGGAACAGCGTCTGCAGGATCATGTGGCCCGTGCGGTCGGCGGCATAGCAGGCGCGGCGCACCGGCGTCTTGCCGTGCTCTGCGGTGTGACCGCCGAATCGACGCTGGTCGATCTTGCCCTCGGGCGTGCGGTTGAAGGGGAGACCCATGTTCTCGAGGTCGATGACCGCGTCGATCGCCTCCTTGGCGAGGATCTCCGCGGCGTCCTGGTCGACCAGGTAGTCGCCACCCTTGACCGTGTCGAAGGTGTGCCACTCCCAGCTGTCCTCCTCGACGTTCGCGAGCGCCGCGGCCATGCCGCCCTGAGCAGCACCCGTGTGGGAGCGGGTCGGGTAGAGCTTGGAGATCACTGCGGTCTTCGCGCCGGGGCCGGCCTCGATGGCCGCCCGCATTCCGGCGCCACCGGCGCCCACGATGACGATGTCGAACTGGTGGTAGTGCACGCCGTCGCGCACGACGGAATCCTGGGTCTCGGTAGTCACTTCTTGTTTGCCTTCTCTTCTACTTGCCCAGCGTCTGGCACTGTTCCCACAGCGTGCTCGATTCGGTCACGCCGAGGCACGGGTCGAAGGTGAAGACGACCAGGGTGCCGAGGATGATGAGCAGGGCGGCAGCGAGGCCGAGTGCCCAGACGAGTGCCTTGCGAGCGGTGGTGTTCGTGACGTAGTCGTTGACGATCGTGCGCATGCCGTTGGCGCCGTGGATCAGCGCGAGCCACAGCATCAGCACGTCCCACCACTGCCAGAACGGCGTGGCGAACTTGCCCGCGATGAACGCGAAGTCGAGGGCATGGATGCCCTCGCCCACCATCAGGTTGATGAACAGGTGGCCGAAGATCAGCACGACGAGCACGATGCCCGAGGCGCGCATGAACAGCCAGCCCCACTTCTCGAGGTTGAATCCGCGCTGACGGCGGACGGGGGCGGCGATGGTCTGAGCGGTCATCAGTGTCCTCCTCCGAAGCCGGCGAACGCGAGCATGAGATGGCGGGGGACGAAGCCGGCCATGATGATGCCCCACACCAGCAGGACGCCCCAGAAGAGCTGACGCTGGTACTTGGCACCCTTCGACCAGAAGTCGACGGCGATGATGCGGAGGCCGTTCATCGCGTGGAACACGATGCCGGCGACCAGCACGACCTCGCCGAGTGCCATGACGGGGTTCTTATAGGTGCCGATGACGGCGTTGTACGCCTCGGGGGACACCCTGATGAGTGCCGTGTCGAGCACGTGCACCAACAGGAAGAAGAAGATGGCGACTCCGGTGATGCGGTGAAGCACCCACGACCACATGCCCTCGCGACCCCGGTAGAGGGTGCCGCGCGGCGTCTTGGAAGTGGTTTCCGAAATCGACGGTGTCAAGCGAGCGCTTGTGGACACGGTCGTCCTCCCTGGATCGATGTGACTCGGTCGCGTGCGAGGCGTGTCTCCAGCGTGAGCGTGCTGTCGTCAGGCACGGCCGATCGGACACCATCCTATTCCCGTGTGAGGGGGGTGGGCGACGAAGGGGAGCCTAACCAGATCGACATCGCGATGTCGGAGGGTCGGGTCTCCGACGGTCAGCCGATCTGGCTCATGGTGTTCCAACCGCCGCCGATCGTCTGCCGCGCCAGGAATCCGCCTCGTCCGTTGCCCGGGTAGAGGTAGAGGGTGCCGTCGGCCGAGCGTCCGACGAGGTCCTGCGTGCCGTCGCCGTTGAGGTCGCCGCCGCCGAAGATCGCGGTGAACGGCTTCCATCCGCCGCCGATCTTCACCGCCTTGCCCCAGGTGCCCTTGCCGGTCGTCGGATACAGCCAGAGAGTGCCGTCCGACACCTTGCGCGCGATGATGTCGCCCCGGGAGTCGCCGGTGAAGTCGCCTGCGTGCGAGATCGAGTCGAAGGCGTTCCACCCGCTGCCGATCTGGCCGCCGCTGCCCGAGAGCCAGCCGCCCTTCCCGTTGCCCTTGTAGAGCTTGAGCGTGCCGGTCGTGGTGCGGGCGATGACGTCGGGCACGCGGTCGCCCGTGTAGTCGATGCCGCCGATCACCTGTGCGAAACCCGACCAGCCGTTGCCGATCTGCACGGGGTTTCGGAGTCCGCCCGCTCCCGTTCCCGGGTACAGCATGAGGGTGCCGTTCGTCTCGACCCGTGCGAGGTCGGGGGTGCCGTCGCCGGTGAAGTCGCCCATGGTGATGAACGGCCTCGCTCCCCAGTAGGGCGCTGCCGCGACCGGGCTGGCGAATCCGCCCCTGCCGTTGCCGGGGTAGATCATCAGGCCGCCGGAGGATGTGCGGGCGACGAGATCGGCATTGCGATCACCGGTGAGGTCGCCGGCTCCTCCGCTCAGCTTCTTGACCGGCGACCCGATGCCGAAGATCTGCACCCAGTAGGTGCGATAGCACGAGCCGGAGGCGACGCCGACGCCGAGCCCGGTGTACCGGCTGTCGAGGATGTTCGCCTTGTGCCCGGCGGAGTTCATCCAGGCGGTCACGACGGAACCCGCGTCCGGCTGCCCTGCGGCGATGTTCTCGCCGGTGGCGACCCATCCGTAGGCCGCCACTCGCGAGCTGCGCCACTGCGACGTGCTGTGCTCGAACGTGCACGTCGAGGCGAGATGCCGCGCCCATTCGGCCGCAGCGGCGTCGAGCGCAGGATCAGACACGAGGGGTCTGAGTCCCGCCTTCGTGCGCTGGGCATTGGTGAGGGTGAACACCTCGCCTGCGGATCCGGTCGCAGCGAGTGCCGACGCGGGGACGAGGGCGGTTGCGGCGAGGACGAGCACGAGGGCAGCGGTGGCGCGACGAAGAAGAGCAGGGCGCCGTATGGGGGTTGGGGCCATGGGATGACCCTACTGGCGCTCCGCGTGGCTTCTGCAACACCCCGATACGCTGGGCTGCATGAGCCAGCCGATCGAGGACTTCTACGCGGTGATCCCGGCCGG
>NZ_JAGGPD010000376.1 GCF_018613995.1 Microbacterium sp. ISL-103
GCGCCTCCTTGACCAGCGGGGGCATGCGCTCGAGCCGGGAGTAGAGGGTCGTGCGGTGGACGAAGAGGATCTGGCACGCGGCGACCACGTTCGCACCGACGTCGAGGTACGTCTCGACGGTGAGGCGCTGGCTGTCGTCGGTCTGGGAGTACAGGACGTGCGCGGCCGGCGAGATGATCCGGAGGGCGTCGGGGTCTGCGGATGCGGAGGCGAGCAGCCGCCAGCCGCCGAGCTCGCTCGCGTCGACGGACGGATGGAACTGGGGGAGGGCTGCGGCGAGAGAGGCGGCGATCGCCGCCTCGTCGGCGGCGCTGCGGAGGTCTGTCGCGCCTCTCGCAGGCGACGCGGATCCGATTCCGAGGATCCTCATCCCGCGTCGGGCGGCTTCCTGCAGCAGGACGTCGGCGAGGTCGCCGTCGGCCGGCTGCCCGACCAGCACGACCACACCGCCCTCGAGCGTGACGAAGTGAGCGGGGACTGGACGAAGATGGGCGAGGTGGCGGCCGAAGGCGATGCGGTCGACGTCTGTGACGGCGGAATCGATCAGGATCGCGCGCACGACCGTGCCCGCTTCGCGGTCCACCCACCTCTGCCGGAGTGCGCGCGAGTAGGCGTCTCGGCGCACCGACTCCTCGGCGTCCAGCAGATCCCGCAGGATCGACTCGCGATCCGCCCGCACGGAACCGAGGCCACGACGAAGGGTGATCCTGACGAGCGCGGACGCCGCATCGACGGCTTCGAACGCGCTCGCCGTGAGGGGGGTGCCGGCGCCCGGATCGACCAGGATGAACGCGATGGCTGCACCGTCGTCCTGCACCGGGACGGAGAGGAGCGACGCCGACGCTTCGTCCGCCGGTGCCGCCGCACCGGACTCGCGGATGACCACCCGGCGGTTCAGGGACGCCTCGAGCTGGAGGGCGATCTCATGCAGCGCCAGGGAGTTGGCGTCCGTCGTCGTGTCGCTGATCGTCATGGGTTCGCTCCTGTGCGGGGGATGGGCTCACCGTGTCGCTCTGCGTCGATGGAGGGAATCCCGTCATCGAACTCGAGTACGTCTCATGCAACTCTCTCGGGAGCGCGCACACCAGGCGGAAAGCAGGCAGAAGTGGGATGCCCGGTATTCGACTCCTGTCGGATGGTCGTGGACGCCTCGGTTCTTAGATTCGTCTCACACGGACGACGACCGCGAGGTGGCGAGATGATGAGAACCAGCACGGTCGTCCTCGTGCACGGTGCCTTCCTGGATGCCTCGGGGTGGTGGCCGGTCGTTCTCCGTCTGCTCGACGGCGGACACCGGGTGCTCGCCCCTGCGGTGATCGGTCGCAGCTTCCATGGCGACTGCGACTACATCCGCTCGTTCGTCGAGCGCGTCGACGGAGAGGTGCTCCTCGTCGGTCACGGATACGGCGCAGCGGTGATCACCGTGGCGGGCGGGGCGAAAAACGTCATCGGACTGCTGTTCATCGCGGGGTACGCGCTCGAGCGGGGCGAGAGCATCGACGAGCTGTGCGGCCGGTTCGCCCCGGCCGAGGCATCAGGGCATCTCGCGTCTGCTCTGTTCCCGGATGGCGACGGAACCTTCCGCACAGAGCTCACCGTCACCCCTGATCGTTTCGCCCGTCTGCTCGCCGAGGGCCTGCCCTCCGACGAGTCGGGAGTTCTCGCGGTATCGCAGCGGCCGATCGCCGATTCGGTGTTCGCCGAGCGTGCCACGGGGACCGCCTGGCGGACGAAGCCCAGCTGGGGCGTGGTGGCGACCGAGGATCGCCTGGTCGCCCCGCAGGTGCAGCGCTTCGGGTATCGGAGGGCAGGCTGCCGGACGGTGACGGCACTCGACGGGCCGCATCTGGTCACGCAGACCCACGCCACGGACATCGTGCGGATCATCGACGGCATCCTTCGGGAGGTCGCGAGCCATGGCTGAGCCGCAGGTGGCATCGGCCGACGGCCGCACCGGATGGCGTGCGGGTTTCGCTCCCCTCGCCGTGCCGATCTTCCGTCTGGTGTGGCTGGCGTCGATCGTCAGCAACATCGGAAGCTGGATGCAGACGGTCGGCGCTCAATGGCTGCTCGTGCAGGACGACGGATCCCCGCTGCTGGTCGCGCTCGTGCAGACGGCGTCGGCCGCGCCCGTGCTCCTGTTCGCGATCCCCGCCGGTGTGATCGGCGAGTTCCTCAACCGTCGGCGCGTGCTGCTCTGGTCGCAGATCGTGCAGCTCGCGGTCGTTCTCGGGCTGACCTACCTGACGGCGGTCGGTCAGACGACCACGACGATCCTGTTGGCGTCGACGTTCGTGCTGGGGACGGTCTCGGCCATCCAGCTTCCGGCGTTCCAGGCGCTCGTACCCGACATCGTGCCGCCGAAGCTGCTCATCGACGCGGCGAGCCTCTCGTCGATCGGCGTGAACATCGCGAGGGCCGTGGGACCGGCGATCCCCGGCCTCGTGGTCCCGCAGTTCGGG
>NZ_JAGGPD010000377.1 GCF_018613995.1 Microbacterium sp. ISL-103
CCGAGGCGCACGTGCCGCAGCTCGACTTCGTCACCACCCTCGCGGGCTACGTGCACACGCGCCTGACCGGCGAGCGCGTCCTCGGCGTCGGCGACGCCTCCGGCATGTTCCCGATCGACTCGGCCACCGGAGACTACGACGCGCGGATGCTGCAGGCCTACGACGCCCTCGCCGCCGACCGCCTCCCCACGACCGCCGAGGGCCTGCTCCCCCAGGTCCTTCCCGCGGGTGCCGCCGCCGGAACGCCCACCGAGGCGGGCGCAGCCCTGNNCACGCTGAAGCCGGGCATCCCGCTCTGCCCGCCCGAGGGCGACGCCGGCACCGGCATGGTCGCGACGAACTCGGTGTCGCCGCGCACGGGCAACGTCTCGGCCGGCACCAGCATCTTCGCGATGGTCGTGCTCGAGCATCCGCTGGCCGAGGTGCATCACGAGCTCGACCTCGTGACGACCCCCGCGGGCGACGCCGTGGCGATGGTGCACTGCAACAACGGCGCGAGCGAGCTGGCCGCCTGGGCCGGTCTCTTCACGCGCTTCGCCGCCGCCGCGGGCCAGCCCCTGAGCGACGATGCCGTCTTCGACACGCTCTTCCGCGAGGCTCTCGACGGCGAGGCGGATGCCGGTGGCCTGCTCGCCTACAACCACCTCGCGGGCGAGCCGATCGCGGGTCTCACCGAGGGGCGCCCGCTGTTCGTGCGCACCCCCGACAGCGCCTTCACGCTGGCGAACTTCATGCGCTCGCAGCTCTACGGCGTCTTCGGCACGCTCGCCCTGGGCATGCAGGTGCTCGCCGCCGAGGGCGTCGAACTCGACCGCATGTTCGCGCACGGAGGCATGTTCCGCACCGCCGGGGTCGCGCAGCGCTTCCTCGCCGGAGCCCTCGGTGCTCCGGTCGCGGTGGGCGAACTCGCCTCCGAAGGCGGGGCGTGGGGAATCGCCGTACTCGCGTCGTACCTCGCGCACGCCGAGTCGGCGTCGCTGGGGGAGTACCTCGAGCGTGACGTCTTCGCCTCGGCATCGCTCGCGGTCGCCGACCCCGACCCCGCCGATGTCGCCGGCTTCACCGCGTACCTCGACCGCTACCGCGCGGGCCTCGCCGTCGAAGCGGCCGCGACCACCGCTCTCTGAACCATCCCGCTGACTTCTCCCGCTGACCGGAACACCGAAGGACCCCTGATGACCCGCACTCCGCTCACCACCTCGCTCGACGGCTACGAGGTCTGGTTCCTCACCGGCAGCCAGCACCTCTACGGCCCCGAGACCCTCGCGCAGGTCGCCGAGCAGTCGCAGCAGATCGCCCGCATCCTCGACGAGGCCGGCGAGGTTCCGGTGAAGATCGTCTGGAAGCCGGTGCTCACGGATGCCGCGGCCATCAAGCGCACCGCGCTCGAGGCGAACGCCGACGGCAGGGTCATCGGCCTGATCGCCTGGATGCACACGTTCAGCCCCGCCAAGATGTGGATCGCCGGTCTCGACGCGCTGCAGAAGCCGCTCGCGCACCTGCACACGCAGGCGAACGTCGAGCTGCCGTGGGCCGACATCGACTTCGACTTCATGAACCTGAACCAGGCGGCGCACGGCGACCGCGAGTTCGGCTACATCCAGACGCGCCTCGGCGTGCCCCGCAAGACCGTCGTCGGCCACGCGAGCGACCCTCGGGTGCGCCAGGAGATCGCGACCTGGCAGCGGGCGGCCGCCGGCCTCGCGGCATCCCGTTCTCTCAAGCTCGCCCGCTTCGGCGACAACATGCGCTTCGTCGCCGTCACCGAGGGCGACAAGACCGAGGCCGAGCTGCGCTTCGGCGTGCAGGTCAACACGTGGGGCGTGAACGACCTGGCGGATGCTGTCGCCGCGGCATCCGACTCCGAGATCGACGCCCTCGTGGCCGAGTACGAAGAGCTGTACGAGGTCGTGCCCGAACTGCGCCGCGGAGGCGAGCGCCACCAATCGCTGCGTGACGGAGCCGCGATCGAGATCGGTCTGCGCACGTTCCTCGAGGAGGGCGGCTTCGGCGCCTTCACCACCTCGTTCGAAGACCTCGGTGCGCTGACGCAGCTGCCGGGTCTCGCGGTGCAGCGTCTGATGGCCGAAGGATACGGCTTCGGCGCCGAGGGCGACTGGAAGACGGCGATCCTCGTGCGCGTCGCCAACGTGATGGGCGCGGGGCTGCCCGGTGGGGCGAGCCTCATGGAGGACTACACCTACGACATGACGCCCGGTGACGAGCTGATCCTCGGGGCGCACATGCGCGAGGTCTCGCCGTCGCTCACGACCGCCAAGCCCACTCTCGAGATCCACCCGCTCGGCATCGGCGGCAAGGACGACCCGGTGCGCCTGGTGTTCACCGCCGACCCCGGTCCTGCGATCGTCGTGGCCCTCAGCGACATGCGCGACCGGTTCCGCCTCACCGCGAACGTCGTCGAGAACGTGCCGCCGCGTCAGTCGCTGCCGAAGCTCCCGGTCGGCCGCGCCGTCTGGAAGCCCCAGCCCGACTTCAACACCTCGGCCGCCGCCTGGCTCACCGCGGGTGCCGCGCACCACACGGTCATGTCGACGGCCGTCGGGCTCGAGGCCTTCCGCGACTTCGCCGAGATGGCCGAGGTCGAGCTGCTCGTGATCGACGATGCGACGACGCTCCCCGAGTTCCAGAAGCAGGTGCGCTGGAACCAGGCCTACTACCGACTCGCACAGGGGCTGTGATGACGCAGGATTCTGCGGCCACCGTGGATCTCGCGACCGCGGCGCGTCCGCGCTCGGGTCGTCAGCTGCGCATCTCCGGTCACGGCTATGAAGCCGTGATCGCGAGTGTCGGCGCCTCGCTGCGCGTGCTGTCGTTCGAGGGGCGCGATCTGGTCGTGCCGTTCGACGCCGACGAGGTGCGCCCCGGATACCGCGGCACCACCCTCGCGCCGTGGCCCAACCGCATCGTCGACGGTCGTTACACGTTCGGTGGCGCCGAGCATCAGCTGGCCCTCACCGAGCCCGCTCGCGGCCAGGCGCTGCACGGCCTGCTCGCGTGGGCCGAGTTCGAGGATCGTCTCGTGCTCGACGACCGCGTCGTGCTCGCGGCCGTCATCGAGCCGCAGGCCGGATACCCGTTCCGCGTCGAGGTCGAGACCGAGTACCGCATCGACGCCGACGGACTGCATCAGACCGTCACGGCGCACAACCTCGGGGCGGATGCTGCGCCCTGGGGCACCGGACCGCATCCCTATCTCGTCGCCGGCCCCGGCGGCCGGGTCGATGACTGGACGCTCACCCTGCCGGCATCCGAGGTGCTCACCGTCACCGACGACCGGCTGAGCCCGGTGGCTGTCGAGGGTGTGGCCGAGCATCCGCAGTGGGACTTCCGCGCTGCGCGCCCGATCGCCGACGTCTTCATCGACCACGCCTTCACGGGCCTCGCCCGCGAGGGCGGAGTCGCCGAGGTGCGGGTGGTGACGGATGCCGGCACCGGCGTCGCGATGACGTTCGACGAGCGCTGCCCGTGGGTGCAGGTGCACACGGCCGACAACCCCGAGATCGACGCGATCCACCGCATCGGCCTGGCGGTCGAGCCCATGACCTGCCCGCCCGATGCCTTCAACTCGCGAACCGACCTCGTCGTGCTCGAACCGGGAGCTGCGCACTCGGCATCCTGGAGTATCTCCGCGGTCTGAGGCCTCGGCCTGCGGCCTGTGGCGAGACCGTTCCGGTCGCACTTCGTGCCGCCGGTACGACGCAGGCGCGGCACGAACTGCGACCGGAGTGCCGTCTCCGCCGCCGCAGCGCCCGCCGCAGCGCCGGCGTCAGCGGTTGAGCCAGCCGCGCAGCGTGCGCGTGACCCAGGGCAGCACCCAGTACGTCATGATCGGCGTCAGCACGACCGTGGTCGCCAGCACCCGCAGCCAGATCGGCAGCTCGTTCCAGCCGGGAACCGGGCTCAGGGCGTAGGTGAAGGCGAGGTTCAACGGGAAGAATCCGAGCCAGATCGACACGGCCTGCTTCCACCGCGGGGGAGTGCTGACCATCGCGACCGTGGTCGTCGAGCCGTCGGCCCGGGGCAGAGTGATGGTGTCGGTGGTCGGCTCGTCGAACCAGCCCTCGATGCCGGTGCGGCGGCGCACACGCTCGCTGCGCACGAACTGCTCGCCGGTCGACTTCCACCACTCGCGCTCGCCGGACTGCTCCCAGGCCACGAGCGACTTCTCGTCGGAGAACCGATAGAGCATGTGCCAGACGTGCGAGTCCTCGCCGTCGCGCACCCAGCCGGATCCGAGGAACCCCGGATACCGATGGGCGAGGTTCACGCCGGTCTGCACCCAGGCGGTGGCGGCGGCCACGTGCTCGGGGTCGACCTCGCGGCGGATGGAGACGGTGATGGGTTCGCTGGACATGGTGCGGTCCTCGGAGAGAGCGGTCGGCCCGGGTCACGGGCGCCTCGACGGTGGGGGATGCGCCGGGGTGCGGGCGCATCAACGATTGTATTTCGGATGCCGGGGGTCGCCGCCGTGTTTCGCGACGCGCGAAGACGTCATCCGCAGCTTCGTGTCGCCGTCACCGCGACTCGCGTCGGCAGCGGGGCGAGAATAGGAGGCATGAGCACGCGCAGCGAAGCCGTCCTGATCGATGTCGTCCGCACCCCCGTCGGGCGCGGCAAGCCCGGCGGATCCCTGTCGGGCGTGCATCCGGTCGACCTGGCCGCCGGCGCGCTCGCCGCGATCCTCGAGCGCAGTGGCCTCGAGTCGCGGCAGATCGACGACGTGCTGCTGGGCTGCGTGAGCCAGGTGGGAGACCAGTCGTCGAACATCGCCCGGCAGGCCGTGCTCGCCGCCGGATTCGACGAGTCCGTCCCGGCCGCGACGATCGACCGGCAGTGCGGATCGAGCCAGCAGGCCGTGCACTTCGCCGCGCAGGGCATCATCGCCGGCGCATACGACGCGGTCATCGTCGGTGGCGTCGAATCGATGAGCCGGGTGCCGCTGGGGTCGTCCGCCACCGGTGGCTCGCCGATGTCACCCCGACTGCGTGAGCGCTACCCCGACGGTCTCGTCAACCAGGGCGTCTCGGCCGAGCTGATCGCGCAGCGCTGGGGCCTCGACCGCGCAGCCCTCGACGCCTACGCGGCCGAATCGCACCGCCGCGCCGCCGCCGCGTGGACCGAGGGATTCTTCGACCGCACGGTCATCCCGGTCGCTGAAGCCCCGGATGCCGTGACCGATGAGACCGTCCGCGCCGGCACGACGGCCGAGGGGCTGGCGGGGCTGAACCCGGCCTTCCGCACGGATGCCCTCGCCGCCCGGTTCCCCGATGTCGAGTGGCGCATCACCCCCGGGAACTCGTCGCCTCTGACCGATGGGGCATCCGCCGCGCTGCTGATGAGCGCCGAGCGCGCCGACGCGTTGGGTCTCACCCCTCGGGCGCGGTTCCACGCCTTCACGGTGGTCGGCGATGATCCGCTGATGATGCTCACGGGCCCGATTCCCGCGACGCGTCGCATCCTCGAGCGCGCCGGACTCTCGATCGACGACCTCGACGCGTACGAGGTCAACGAGGCCTTCGCGTCGGTGCCGCTCGCCTGGGCGGCCGAGGTCGGGGCGGATGCCGCCAAGCTCAACCCGCGCGGAGGGGCGATCGCCCTCGGACACGCCCTCGGCTCGTCGGGCACCCGTCTGCTCGGGACCCTCGTCGACCAGCTCGAAGCCGTCGACGGTCGCTTCGGCCTGCAGACCATGTGCGAGGGCGGCGGCATGGCGAACGCGACGATCGTCGAACGCCTGTAGCGCCCGGCATCCGGCATCCGGCATCCGGTGTCCGCCTGCCGAGTCCTTGTGCACCCCACGAGTCCGAATCTCGCTGAGTCTGACTCGTGACGCGTATTCGGACGTGCCGAGCGCCCGCGCGGGAACGCCCACAAGACAGAGAAGACCCCCGCCGACCCGATTCGGCGGGGGTCTTTCGCGGTGTGTCACCGCAACGGGAGCAGACGCTCACCGTGGTGCGCGGAAGACGTGACTACCCGATCCGGTCTGAGTCTGTGTCCGCGCATCTGCATTTGTAGTCGGTCGATGTGTACGAACGGTGAACGAGCGGCGAACACCGGTTCGAGACGGTTACCAGGCGTACGCCTCGGGAGCGGTGCCGCCGGGCCCGGGCCAGATGCGGTCGAGCTCGGCGAGCGTGTCGGCGTCGAGCACCACGTCGAGCGCCTCGACGGCAGAGTCGAGCTGGTCGAGCGTGCGCGGACCGATCACCGGGGCGGTCACCGCCGGCTGGTGCAGCAGCCAGGCGATCGCGACGACACCGGGGCGGATGCCGAGCTCGGCGCAGAACTCCTCGTAGCGTTCGATCGCCGGGCGCCGCGCACCGAGCGCGTCGAGGCTCGACCGCGAGCGATCGGTCTTCTGCAGGACGCCGCCGAGCTGCCCGCTGGCGAGAGGCGACCAGGGCAGCAGCCCCATGCCGTACTCGGCGGCGGCGGGCGCGACCTCGAGCTCGACGGTGCGCTCGGTGAGGTTGTACAGCGACTGCTCGGTGACGGGCGCGGGATAGCCGGATGCCGCGGCGATCTCGTGCACGCGGGCGATGTGCCACCCGGCGAAGTTCGAGCTGCCGAGGTAGACGATCTTGCCCTGCTCACGCAGCGTCGAGAAGGCGCTCAGCGTCTCATCGATCGGCACCTCACGGTCGATGTGGTGCATCTGGTACAGGTCGATCCGATCGGTGCCGAGGCGACGCAGCGAGGCATCCACCGACGCGCGGATGTGCACCGCCGACAGTCCGCGATCGTTCGACCCCGGGCCCATCACGCCGAAGACCTTGGTCGCGACGACCAGGTCGTCGCGGTTGCCGCGGTCTTTCATCCAGCGCCCGAGGATCTCCTCCGACTGTCCGGGGTGGTCGCCCCATCGTCCGCCGCCGTAGACGTCGGCGGTGTCGATGAAGTCGATGCCGGCCTCGACCGCGCGATCCAGGATGGCGCGCGAGGCCTCCTCGTCGATCACGGGGCCGAAGTTCATGGTTCCGAGTGCCAGGCGGCTCACTCGGGCGCCCGCGCGTCCGAGACGTGTGTACTGCATCAGCTGTTCTCCTTCCGCGAGTTCTGCGGTTCCTGCGGTTCCTGCGGTTCCTGCGGTTCCTGCGAAGCGCTCGTGTCGACGAACGCCCATCCGTACGCGCCGAGCTCGCGGCGAGCCTCGGTCGATCCCGTGAGCAGATCTGCACCCGGCACGTCGACCGAGAACGGCTCCGCACTGTGGTTGATGACGGTGAGGATGCTGCCGCGACGCGCGATCTCGATATGCTCGGGCAGCCCGTCGATCTCGGCGGTCACCCCGGCCTCGGCGGCCAGCCAGCGCAGCACCGCGGTCATGCCCGCGTCGTCCGGGATCGTCGCGAGGTAGTACCCGTGACCTGCGCCGAAGGCCTTGCGCGGGAACGCGGCCCGGCCCTCGGTGCGGCCCTCG
Source organism: Microbacterium sp. ISL-103 (assembly GCF_018613995.1). Classification (GTDB taxonomy): domain Bacteria; phylum Actinomycetota; class Actinomycetes; order Actinomycetales; family Microbacteriaceae; genus Microbacterium. The sequence goes on from NZ_JAGGPD010000377.1 coordinate 7,445, forward strand.
GTGAAGCGGCCGAGCACCTCCGCATCCTGCACGAGCAGCTCCTCGGCGAAGTACTGTCCGACGATCCGGCCGGCGGGCCCGTCGAGCGGAGCCTCCGACTGGCCGGGGCCGTCCGGCACCGCGTGACTCGCGATCTCACCGGCCGAGTCGGCCGAGCGCACGGACTCGGGGGCAACGAGCGCACCGAAGTCCTCGAGGGCCACGCCGAGCGCGTCACGCAGCGAGACGATGAACCCGCCGTCGCGGAACGCGTCATCCTGGTCGACGACGTCGCTGAACGCCGAGACGAACAGGTTGCCGCCCTGGCCCACGTATGCGGTCAGGTTCGCCGCCCCCTCGTCGCTCAGCAAATACTGCTGCGGTGCGACGACGAGCGAGTACGCGCTCAGGTCGCTGGTCGTGTTGACGATGTCGACGGCGAGGTTCTGCCGGTGCAGCGCCGCGTGCCAGCGGTGCGAGAGGGTGAGGTAGTCGAGCACGATCGGGTGGTCGCGCCCGTCGATCGCCCACCAGTTCTCCCAGTCGAACACGAGGGCGATCTTCGCCCCCGAGCTGACATCCGGCAGGTCGGGAAGCTGGGCGAGCTGGCCGCCGAGTTCGACGACCTCGCGCCAGGTGCGCGTCTCGAGCCCTGCCTGCGGAACCATCGCCGAGTGGAACTTCTCACTGCCGCGGCGCGACTGGCGCCATTGGAAGAACATGATGCCGTCGGCGCCTCGCCCGACCGCCTGGGCGCTGATCGCCGCCATCTGGCCCGGTGCCTTCGGGGCGTTGGTCGGGCGCCAGTTCAGTGCGTTCGTCGACTGCTCGGTGAGGATCCACGGCGCGCCGGGCTTGAGGCCGCGCATGAGCTCGCGCGCGAACGCGGCCCCGCGGAACGACTCGGGGTCGTTGGGATCGGGGTAGTTGTCGTCGCTGATCACGTCGACCTCGGCCGCCCACTTCCAGTAGTCGGCCGGGGGGAACGCGCCCATGAAGTTCGTCGTGATCGGCTGGGTCGCCCCCGAGGCGCGGATGATGTCGCGCTCCATGACGTACAGCTCGAGCAGGGTGTCGGAGGTGAACCGCTTGAAGTCGAGCACGCTCGTCGGGTTGATGCTGTACGGCGCCTTGCGCGGCGGCACGATCTGGTCGAACGCGGTGTAGCGCTGCGACCAGAAGTCGGTGCCCCACGCGTGGTTGAGGGCGTCGATGGTGTCGTACTTGCGCTCGAGCCACAGACGGAAGGCGTCGCGCGCCGCGTCGGAGTAGTCGTAGTGCAGGTGGCATCCGTACTCGTTGTTGACGTGCCAGAGCACGACGGCCGGATGCTGCGCATAGCGCTCCGCCAGCGCCGTGACGAGCTCCGAGGCCAGGCGGCGGTAGACGGGAGACGCGGGAGAGTAGGCCTGTCGGCTGCCCGGCCAGAACGTCGAGCCGTCGGCATCCTGCGGCAGCATCTCGGGATACGCGGCGGAGGCCCACGGAGGCGGGGATGCGGTCGCGGTGGCGAGGTCGACCTGGATGCCGCCCTCGTGCAGCAGCCCGATGATCTCGTCGAGCCACTCCCAGTCGAACTCGCCCTCGGCCGGCTGGATGCGCGACCACGAGAAGATGCCGAGGCTCACGAGTGTGACACCCGCTTCACGCATGAGTCTGACGTCTTCGGGCCACACCTCTCGCGGCCACTGCTCGGGGTTGTAGTCGGCGCCGTAGTGCATGGGTCTCCTGGGTCGGTGGTCGATGACCGGGGTGGTCGTGGTGACCGGGTGAAGGTCAGAGGGTGCGGGTCGAGGCGCGCACGACGAGTTCGGGCACGAAGCGAGCTTCGATCGGGTCGTCGGACCCTGCGAGGTGGTGCATCAGCAGCTCGACCGCGCGGGCTCCCATCTCGCGAGCCGGCTGTCGCACCGAGGTGAGAGGAACGACGGCTGCGCCCGCGAACTCGATGTCGTCGTAGCCGACGAGCGAGATGTCTTCGGGCACGCGCAGGCCGCGTCCGACCAGGCCCTGCAGCAGTCCGAGGGCGAGGTGGTCGTTACCGGCGAAGATGCCGTCAGGGCGGTCGCCCGCCGGCAGATCGGCGATCTGCTCGCCGATCTCGCGACCGAGTCCGGTGTTCAGGGTGGTCGTCTCGATGAGCGTGGTGCGCACGCCCGCGGCATCCGCCACCTCGTGCAGCCCCGCGAGACGCTCGCGCATCTGCTCGCGCGACCTGGGTCCGCCGATGAAGGCCAGGTGGCGGCATCCGCCATCGAGCAGCGCCTGCGCCGCGATGCGCCCGCCGAGGCGGTTGTCGACCGAGACCGATGAGAACTCGCCGCGCGGATGCCGCTGATCGACGAGCACGACCGGCACTCCCCGGCGGCGGAAGCGCTCGAGATACTCCTCGTGATACTCGACCGGCGCGATGAGCACCCCGTCGACCCGCTGCCGCTCGAACAGGTCGAGGTAGCGCGATTCGCGCTCGGCCGAGTCGAAGCCGTTGCCGACGATCACCGAGTAGCCGGCGGTCAGCGCCTGCTCCTCCGCGCCGAAGGCGAGGTCGGCGAAGAACGGGTTGGTGATGTTGATCACCGAGAACCCGATGGCGTCGCTGCGGCCCGCCTTGAGCTGGCGGGCGGCGATGTTGGGCACGTAGCCGAGCTCGTCGACCGCCGCGGCCACACGGGCCGCCGAGGCCTCGGACACCAGCTCAGGTCGGTTGAGCGCGTTCGAGACGGTGCCGATCGAGACTCCCGCGCGTTCGGCGACGTCTCGCAGGCCGATGTCAGGCATGCTGCTCCTTCTGCGTCTCGGGCAGTGCCCTCAGGTCGTCGAGCAGCCGCACGCGATTGTCGAGCTTGGCGGACGCCGGGCCGTGCACCACGACGACGCGCCACGCGTCTCCGAGCAGCATCGCAGATCCGTCGCCCGAGCTCTGCCATTCGCCGGCCTCGGCGACGAGCACGATGCCGGCGTCGGCTGCTCGCAGCATCCGTCCGTCGATCTCGGCACCCGGCAGGTCGACACGCAGCCCGCGGGCAACGGGCGAGACCCGCCCCACCTCGCGGCCGTGGCTGTGCAGCGCGGCGCCGCCCGTGGGCAGGCGCTCGACGAGCAGATAGCCGGATGCCAGCAGCTCTCCGTCGTCGAAGCGATCGGTGAAGCGCGTCGAGGCGACGGCGGTGCCGCGGGGCGCCAGCGCGATGAGTTCGTAGTCGAGGGCTGCGGCCTCGAGGTCGGTTCGGGCATCTGCGCCCGGCGGCGGCGAGGGCGAGAGCGGGGGCCGTTCGGCCGGTTCGGCACCGAGCAGTTCGTCGACGAGAGCATGCACGAGAGCGCGCGTCCCCGCCGATCGGTAGGCCTCGGCTCCGTGGCCGAGCGCCGAGTACGCGACTGCGCCGTGCCCGGCCGTCCCCTGTCGCGCCCAGGCCAGAGGGTGGGTGAGCCCGTCGTCGGTATGGATCGCGCGCAGCGCGGACTCCGCGCCGATCTCGAGATGCGAATAGCGCTCGTCGTACACGCGGAACGGGGCGAGCGGCGCTGTCGGCTGCACCAGACTCCATCCGATCTGCGGATGCATCGTCACCCCGGGCACCCACCGCCCGCCCAGCAGCTCGGCCCAGCGCGGGTCGTCACGGAACGCGAGAGAAGAGGAGTGCACGGCGAGCAGCGGGATGCCCGAGGCCACGGCCTCGAGCAGCGGATCGAGCACCGCGCTCGCCGCCGCGGCATCGGTCGCGAGGTCGCCGCTGATGTTGACGACGATCAGTGCGGCATCCGTCAGCGCGGCGCCGCCCGCGACCTCGTCGGTGTCGATGCGGCGCACCGGCATCCGCTCTTCCAGCACGCTCGCGAGCGCCGTGCCGGTCGCGGCGAGACCGTGCCACGGATCGGCGTGCGCGCCGACCCCGGTGATGAGGAGGGCCGGGCGGTCAGTCATCGATCCAGGTCTCCTTCGACGGGCGCAGGGCCTCGAGCTCGTCCCAGAGGGCGTCGGGAACGACGGTCTCGGCCATGTCGACAGTCTGGTCGAGCTGCGCCGGGGTGACCAGTCCGCACACCGTCGAGTGGATGCGGGGATCGCGCAGCGAGCTCTGCAGGGCGGCCGTGATCAGAGGGATCCCATGGCGTTCGCAGGCCGCCCCCATCGCATCGATCGCCGCGAGCATCTCGGGCGCGGCGGGTGCGTAGTGGTAGCGGTCGGAGGTGCGCGGCCAGTTCGCCAGGATGCCTCCGCCGTAGATCGCCGCGTTGACCACGCCGATGTCGGCCGCGGCGGCGGCGTCGAGCAGGGCGTCGGCCGTGCGATCGACGAGGGTCGCCCGGTTGTGCGTGATCAGCACGTCGAAGACACCGGTCTCGACGAATCGCGTCAGCATCCGCGCCGGCCCTCCCGAGATGCCGATGAAGTCGGCATAGCCCTCGTCGCGCAGAGCCTGCAGAACCTCGATGGGGCCCCCCGGCGCCATCGCGGCCTCGAACCCGATGTGCTCGGGGTCGTGCAGGTGCAGGATCGGCACCCGATCGACGCCGAGCCGGTCGAGGCTCTCGTCGAGCGAGCGGCGCATGCGGTCGGGGTCGAACGAGTCGGTCTCGGGGTCGCGATCGAGCTTGGTCTGGATCACGAAGCCGTCGGGCACGCCGCCTGCTCGGCGCACGGCCAGGCCGATGCGGCGCTCGCTCTCGCCGTCGCCGTAGTTGTTCGAGGTGTCGATGAAGGTCACGGGGCTGTCGAAGGCGGCGAGGGTCAGCTGCACCGCATCCTCTTCCGGCACGGTGAGGCCGTGCACGGGTGAGGATACCCCCCAGGCCGCGGTGCCGATGCAGATCGGCGAGACCGCGAGACCGGTGCGGCCCAGGATCCGACTCTCGAGAGCGGTCTGCGGGTGCGCGCTCACTCGAACGCGTCCCCACCGCGGAAGCGGTCGACCAGCACGGCGGCCAGCAGGATCACCGCGACGATGAGGTCGAGGTAGTCCGGGTCGATGAAGCTCACGTTCAGGATGTTCGTGATGCCGGCGACGACGAGCAGACCGAGCAGCGCGCCGATCGGGTTGCCGACGCCGCCTCGCGTGATCGAGTAGCCGCCGATCATCAGCGCCGCGTAGATCTGGAACTCGAGTCCGGTGCCGAGGATGTTGGATGCCGAGCCGAGCTGCCCCACATAGAAGATGCCGCCGATCGCCGCGCCGACCGCGCTCACGATCAGCGCGACCGTGCGCACCCGGACGACCGAGATCCCTGCGCGCTGCGCGGCCCGGGGGTCGCCGCCGACGGCCTGGACCTTGCGGCCGATGCGCGTCTTCGAGACGACGCCCGCAGCGACCAGCGTGAGACCCACGCCCATGAGCAGCAGTGTCGGGATGCCGAAGGTGGTGCCCTGCGTGACGTCGTAGAGCGGCTCGATGAGGGTCGTGGGCGGGGCCTGCACGACGATCGCCTGGCACACTCCGCGCAGCAGCGTCAGCATGCCCAGCGTGACGGCGAGCGGCTCGGCGCCGAGGCCCACGATCACGAACGCGTTGATCGAGCCGACGACGACTCCGAGCAGAACCGTCACGCCCGCGGCCATCCACGGGTCGATGCCCGAGGCGACGAGCTGGTTGAAGGCCACGGCGCCGAAGCCGACCATCGAGCCGATCGACAGGTCCACGACGCCGGCGAGCAGGGCGAACGATGCGAGCACGCCCACGATGAGCGGGATCGCGACGGCCACGCCGACGATGCGCAC
>NZ_JAGGPD010000378.1 GCF_018613995.1 Microbacterium sp. ISL-103
CGCAGGGCGGAGGGGGGTGCGCAGCGTGCGCCAGATGACCGGGCCGTCGGGCACCATGGTCGGATCCCCGGGGCCTCGCCTGAGCAGGCCGACGGTCGCGCGGAGGTCAAGGGGGAGGGCAGGCCGATAGACGGTCTCCCGCGGGGTGCTCTGAGCGGCCGGGTCGGCAGCTGCGGCATCCGCGGTCAGGGTCATGCGCCCACCATACGTCGCGGGCCTGACACTCGCGTCAGAAGCGGTCGGGCGAGGGGGTGCCGTGGCCGTAGCGGATGACGACGTCGGCGTGACGATCGAAGCGGTAGCCGATGCCGCGCACGGTGCGCACGATGTCTTCGTAGCGGCCGAGCTTGGCCCGCAGACGACGCACGTGCACGTCGATGGTGCGCTCGCCCGGGGTCTCGTCATCCTGCGCCTGCCACAGCGCCGAGACGAGTTCGCTGCGCTCGATCGTGCGGCCCTCGCGGAGCACGAGGTACTGCAGCAGCTCGAACTCCTTGTAGGTGAAGGCTGCGGATTCTCCGTCGATCAGCACGCGCTTGCGCGAGATGTCGACGACGACGCCGCCCTCTTCGTCTGTGGTCTCCTCTTCGGCGGCGGCCTTGGTGCGGGCGATCGCACCGGGCTCGTGCAGCGCCAGACGGACGACATCGAGGTCGCGGCCGCCCGAGCCGTGCGGGGCGAGGGCGACGGTGGCATGCGTCTCGGCGCCCGGCGCGAGCTCGGCGAGGGTGCGACGCAGGGCGTCGACGAGAAGCGGAAGGCTGACGCCCGCCTCTGCGGCCTTGATCTCGTCGAGACCGACGTAGAGGGCGAAACCGCGGGGGGAGCGGACGGCGGGAAGATCGGCATCGAGCGGAGCGGCGGCCGGCTCTGAGGAGACGGTGCGGGCTGCGGTGGCGGCGGGACGCCCGAGAAGTGCGATGTTCGACATGATGATGTAGTCCTCAGGACGTGAGCCGGAAGAAGGCTCTGATGCGTTGCATGAATGACCGGGCGAGCCGGGAAGCGAGCAAGGGTGGGTGCTCGGAGACCAGTCCTCGCAGATCGCGAGAAGTCAGGTCAGACGGAGTGGCTGTTCGTTCAGCGACACATTCGGCAACACATGCCAACGCGACCGGGCATCATCATCCCGGCAGTCCTGTTCGCCTCCTGGGCGGACAAAGGGCTTGCGTTGGTAGTCATGGGGGGATTATGTCGGAAGAAGTCGGCGCGTGTCAAAACGGCCGTGGGTGCACGGGTGGGGCGTAACGTGAAGAAGGTGACTACTTCGACCCTCGCCGCCGGCTTCCTCCTCACCGATGAGAAGGACGCATCGCGGTACACGCTGACGCGCGACGGCCAGCTCGTCAGCGTGCTGGACTACCGCGACGACGGACACACGATCGCCCTGACGAGAGCGTTCACGATCCCCACTTTCCGCGGCCACGGCTATGCGGGAGTCGTCGTCGAGGGGGCTGTCGCCGACATCGAGGAGCGTGGCGATCGCACGGTCGACGCGGTCTGCTGGTACGTCGCCGACTGGTTCCAGACGCACCCGGAGCACGCCTCTCTGCTTCGCTCCCGCTGACCCCCGAGCGTATGACGCTGTGTTACACAGCGGCAGGCTGACAGGATGAGGGCATGAAACTCGCAGAGGCCCTCACAGCCCGCGCGGACCTGCAGCGCCGCATCGAGCAGCTCCGCGCCCGCATCACGGCGAACGCCCGGTACCAGGAGGGGGAGGAGCCGGCGGAAGACGCAGCGACGCTCCTCGTCGAGGCCGATGCCGCACTCGCGCAGCTGCGCGATCTGATCCGGCGGATCAACGCGACCAACTCGCGGCTCGACCTGGGAGCGGACGGGACGATGACGGATGCGCTCGCCGCGAGAGACGTGCTCCGCCTGCAGCACTCGCTGCTGGCGGACGCCGCCGCTGCGGCATCCGGGGCGAACGACCAGTTCCTCCGACAGATGCGATCGGAGCTGCGGCAGATCTCCGCGCTCCCCGTCGCCGATCTGCGCTCGCGCGCTGACGCGGTCGCGCAGGAGCTGCGTGAGCTCGACAATCGGATCCAGCAGGCGAACTGGCTGCATGACCTGAAGGAGTAGCGAGCGGAAGTCGGTAGTCACGACGAGGCGGGCACAACCCCAGCCGGAGGGGCAATTCCGGCACATGTCGGGCGGAGGGCAGCCCAGATCGCATCGCGCAGCCCCGCACCCCGCACATGTGACCGCGCATCGCGCATGTCGCATCACCAGGTGCCGATCATCGTGACGAGGGTGGGTCAGGGGACCTTCCGCTCGCACTCGCAGAGTCTCACCTCGGGTACTATGGATCTTCTGCTCAGCCCCGTCGGCTGAGGTGGTCAGGCGCTCGAAGCGCGCTGGTCCGAGGCTCGAAACCTCCGGCATCGTCCCCGACACCGGAGGTTCTTCCATGTCATCGTCCCTGCGCGCCCGCCCCCAGACCAGATGGTGGGCGCTCGCCGTCATCTCTCTCACCCAGCTGATCGTCGTGCTCGACGGCACCATCGTCAGCATCGCCCTCCCACGGGCCCAGGCCGCGCTCGGCCTCAGCGACGGCCAGCGGCAGTGGGTCGTCACCGCCTACGCCCTCGCGTTCGGCGCGCTGCTGCTGCTCGGCGGTCGCATCGCGGACTACCTCGGCCGCAAGCGCACGTTCATGATCGGCATGGTCGGGTTCGGCGCGGCATCCCTCTTCGGCGGTCTCGCACAGCAGGGGTGGGAGCTCGTCCTCGCGCGTGGTCTGCAGGGCGTCTTCGCCGCACTTCTGGCCCCGGCGGCACTCGCCCTGTTGACCGTCACCTTCCCGTCCGGGCGGGAGCGCAACACCGCGTTCGCGGTCTTCGGAACGGTCGCGGGAACCGGCGCCGCGATCGGCCTGCTGCTGGGCGGATTCCTCACCGAGTTCACCGACTGGCGCTGGTGCCTGCTGGTCAACCTGTTCTTCGTCGCCGTCGGTCTCGTCGGCGGTGCGTTCTTCCTCACCGAGAGCCGCGCCGAGGGCGACAACCGCTACGACGTCTGGGGCGCGATCACCGTGACCCTGGGGCTCGGCGCCCTCGTCTACGGATTCAGCCTCGCGGAGAACGGCTGGGGCGACCCTCTGACGATCACGTTCCTCGCCCTCGGAGTGGTGCTGCTGGGCGTGTTCGTGTGGGTCGAGAGTCGGGTCGCGCAGCCGCTGCTGCCGCTGCGCGTGGTGGCGGACCGCGTCCGTGGCGGCGCGTTCCTGATCCAGGGAGTCGCCGGAGCGATCATGATCGGCGCAACGCTCTACCTGACCTTCCACCTCCAGTTCGTGCTCGGCATGGGTGCGCTCCCGGCGGGGGCCGCGACTCTCCCGCTGCCGATCGCGACCATGATCATCGCCCCCATCGCGACGAAGCTCCTCACCGTGATCGGCCCGCGTCCGATGCTCGTCGTGGGTCCGCTGATCGCAGCGGCCGGCCTGTTCCTGCTGTCGGGAATCACCCCGGACGGCGCGTACATCGTGCAGATCGCCCCGGCGCTCGTCCTTCTCGGAGTCGGCATGGGGTTCGTGTTCATCCCGCTGCAGAACCTCGCCCTGACGGGAGTCGCCCCGCACGATGCGGGCGTCGCATCGGCGGTCGCCAACTCCGCGATGCAGATCGGCGGATCGATCGGCCTGTCGGTGTTCACCGCGGTGTACGCGGCCTCCGTCGGCGGACAGGCGCAGGCGGAGCTCTCTCCCCGGCAGCTCACCGACGCATACGGCTGGATCTTCATCGTCGCGTCGATCCTNNCGCCGCCGTGATGGTGCGGGGCACGAAGGACGAGCTGATGCCGGCGCATCCGGGTATGGCGGTGGGCGCTCACTGATGCGCGCGCAGCGTCGGTTCCCGGCCGGATCCGAAGAGATCGACGGTCAGGAACGGGCGCTGCGGCACGCCTCGGACCGAATGTCGGTGGCTCTTCGTACCGTGTGAGTATGCGAATCCTGCACACCTCCGACTGGCACATCGGCCGCACCTTCCATGGCAACTCGACCATGGACGCGCTCGCCGAGGTGCTCGGAGCGCTGACGGTGCAGGTTCGGGAGAACGCGGTCGACG
>NZ_JAGGPD010000379.1 GCF_018613995.1 Microbacterium sp. ISL-103
GCGACGATGCAGACACTGACGTTGACGGCGACCAGAGCGAGGCTGGGCACGCTGATGAACGAGGCGAGCGCGAGGATCCACGGCATCTGGCGCTCGTCGACACCGAACACCGCGAATCGACGCGGATCCAGCTGATCGACCGCTCCGACGAGTATCGGGCCGACGAGGAAGCCCAAGAGCAGCGCGGCGCTTCCGAGGACGACGACCGTGCGCGCCACGGCGACCGGAGCGTCGTCGAGGCTCAGGATCGCGGCGCAGACCACCGCGGTGAGGATCACGACGACGGCGAGCATGACCAGCGTCCGCACCCGACGTTCGCCGCGGAGCGATCCGATCAGGAGCGCCGCCCTCAGTCGGAGAACGTGTGCAGCCACTCGAGCCCCTCCACCTCTCCGATGCCGCCGGACAGCTCGACGAACCGCGCCTCGAGCGTCTGCCCTGCGCGCACCTCATCGATGGTGCCTTCGGCGAGCACGTCGCCACCGACGATGATCGCGACGCGCGAGCAGACGCGCTCGACGAGGTCCATCCCGTGGCTCGAAAGGATCACCGTTCCACCGTGTGCGACGTACGCACGCAGGATGTCGAGGATCACCGCCGACGACACGGGGTCGACAGCCTCGAACGGCTCATCGAGCACGAGCACGCGAGGCGAGTGGATCATCGCCCCGGCGAGCATGATCTTCTTGGTCATTCCGGCGGAGTAGTCCGAGACGACTCGGTTGAGCGCCTCGCCGAGGTCGAAAGCCCTCCCGAGGTCGCCGACCCGCTTCTCGATCACGTCGGAGGTGAGACCGCGAAGCAGACCGTAGTAGTAGAGGAGCTGACGCCCGGTCAGCCGATCGAACGTGCGCAGCCGGTCGGGCAGTACGCCCATCATGCGCTTGGCGGCGAGCGGCTTGGCCGCCTGGTCGATGCCGCAGATGACGACCTCTCCCTCATCGGCACGCAGCAGTCCGGCCACGATCGAGAGGGTGGTCGTCTTTCCGGCGCCGTTCGGGCCGACGATGCCGTAGAAAGACCCCGCCGGCACCGTCAGGTCGATGCCGTTGACCGCCGTGTGGTCGCCGAAGGTCTTCACCAGACCGCGGATGCGGATCGCCTCGGTAGCCGATGCGGCGCTGACACCGCTGACCGCCTGATCCGCCGCGTCGCCGTCGGTGACGGCTTCGTCGATGTCGGATGCCGACCTCTCGTCGACATGGTCATCGGCGGCCTGTTCGTCGGTCGAGATCTCTTCGGCCACGGCCTCGTCGACCGGGGCGGACTCGACGGCAGGCTCTTCGACAACAGGCTCCTCGACGACAGGCTCGTCGACGACAGGCTGCTCGACAGCGGGCTGCTCGACGGCAGGCTCGCCGACCTGCGAGGTCCCTGCCGACTCAGCCTCGGCATTCTTCGCCGCGGCGGCCTCGGCTTCTGCGGCCTCGGCCGCGGCGGCCTTCGCTGCAGCCGCTTTGGTCGCAGCCGCCTTCGCCGCCGCGGTCTTGGCGGCGGAGGTTCGGGCGGCGGTCGTCTTCGACGCTGACTTCGCCGCGGCACTCTTCTCCGCGGCTGCCTTGGCCGCGACCGTCTTCGATGCCGTCGTCCGCGACGCGGTCGTTCGGCTCGAGGCGCTCTTCGCCGACGTCGTCTTCGCAGCTGTGGACTTGGCCGCAGCCGTCTTGGCGACC
>NZ_JAGGPD010000380.1 GCF_018613995.1 Microbacterium sp. ISL-103
CGGACGGATGCAGCAGTGCCAGCAGCGCGTACAGCCCCGCACCGACCACGGTGCCGAGCATGCGGTGGACCCCACGCTGCACCGCCGCGCGTCGGGCGGCGGCGACGCCGATGACCGCGACCGCGGATCCGACGATCCAGTACGTCCGAGTGGGGTCGATCACGAGCCCCAGCAGCACGCCGATGACCGCGACGATCGCGACCCGGATCACCAGCATCCGCGAATCGGCGGTGAAGGTGGGCCCGGGCAGCAGTTCGCGCAGCGGTGTGGCGGCGACGGATCGTGTGCGGGGGAGAAGCAGGGGCACCATCGCGACGAGATAGGAGAACGCGCAACCCGCGGCGAGCGCTGCGATGTAGACGATCGGCGCGATCGGCGAGCTCACGGCCACATGGGCCGAGAGGCCGAACACCAGCACGAAGAACAGAGGACCGGGAGGGCCGAGGCGGAACCCGAATGCCAGGACCGCGCTGACGATCGCCACCACGACGACTCCGATGCTCACGAGCCAGGCGTTCGCTGAGACGACCACGCCGAGCGCGGCGCTGATGATCAGGCCCAGAGCGACGAACGGCAGGATCCTCGCTCGGTCGATGACGGGCGCGGTACCGGCGAACAGCACGGTGAACGCACCGGATGCGGCGATATAGCCGAGCGAGGGCTCGCCGAGCAGGGTCATGACCGCGATCGGCACGGCGATTCCGAGAGCGGCCTGCGTAGCCAGGTGCCAGCGCGGTCCGCGCTTCGGGGCGAGGGCGAACAGGCTCATCTCTCAATTGTCTCGCGGCGTCGGCGCCCCGCGTGACACGGAGGAGTCGTTCGGGTCGCAGTAGGTGCCGCGGGACCACGCGGCAGACGGCCTGAACTGCGCCCGGAGTGTCGATGGCGACAGGGATGCCCGGCGATACGATGGCCGACGTGACCGAACCTCGCCCCGGAATCGCCGATCGTCTCTCGCGGATGATCCGGTTGCCGACGGTCTCGGCCGAGCTCGAGGAGCGCGGAACCGGGCCGTTCGAAGAGTTCGTCACGCTGATCGCCGACCTCTACCCGCTCGTCCACGAGAAGCTGAGGCTCGAGCGCCACACCGATTTCGGGCTGCTCTTCCATTGGTCAGGCAGCGCAGACCCCGCCGCCGGACCCGTCGTGCTGATGGCGCACTACGACGTGGTTCCGGTCGATGAGAGCGACGCGTGGACGCACCCGCCGTTCGCCGGTGTCATCGCCGACGGCACCGTCTACGGCCGCGGCGCGCTCGACGACAAGGGACCGCTGATCGTCGTCCTGGAGGCGGTCGAGAACCTGCTCGCCGCCGACTTCGTTCCTGCGCGCGACGTCTATCTCTCCTTCGGCGGCAACGAGGAGACCTACGGGCGCGCTGCCGAGGAGATCGCGCGGGTGCTCCGCGAGCGTGGCATCGTGCCGTGGCTCGTCGTCGACGAGGGTGGTGCGGTCGTCGATGCGCCTCTGCCTTTCGTCCCGGGGAGAGCCGCGATGATCGGAGTCGGCGAGAAGGGCGTCATGACGCTCACCCTCTCGGCGCGTGGCGAGGGCGGCCAGGCGTCGGCGCCCCCTTCGCTCACAGCGGTGCGACGCGTGGCGCGAGCCGTCGATCGGCTGGGTCCGACGACCTTCCGACCGCGCCCCTCGAAGGCGATCGGACGGATGCTGTTGCAACTCGGCGCTCAGACGCCCGGCCCCGCCCGGCACCTGCTGCGGTTGCTCGGTTCCGCGCCGTTCCTCACCGGGCAGCTCTTCGCAGCCCTCGGCGGCGAACCGGCGGCGCTCGTGCGCACCACCGTCGCTCCGACGATGCAGTCGGGCGGAACAGCCGCGAACGTCCTGCCCTCGCAGGCTTCGGCGACAGTGAATCTGCGCATCGCGCTGGGGGAGACCACGCAGCAGGCAGTGCTGCGGGTGCGTCGGCGCATCCGGGACCCGCTGGTGTCGGTGAGGGTCGACGAAGCCAGCGAGCCCTCGCCCGAGTCTGCGACGGACAACGCGCAGTTCGCTCTGCTGGCCGATGCTCTCGCGGTCTCGCATCCCGGCGTCGTCGCCGTGCCCTACGTCATGATGGCCGCGACGGACTCGCGCCATTTCCACCGCTTCGCGCCCGCCGTCTACCGCTTCGCGCCGCTGGACATGTCGAACGCGCAGCGGGCCTCGATCCACGGTGTCGACGAGAACGTCGAGATCGCGGCCCTCGAGCGAGGAGAGCGGTTCCATCGCGCCCTCCTCGAGCGGATAGTGTGATCTCACCCTTCCCCGGGCGTCGCAGCGCCCGGATCAGCCTTTTCACCGAGGAGCCGCGATGACGCGCACCCGCACTCTGGGAACCCTCGCCACCGTCGTCGGCTTCCTCGCCTTCGTCGAGTTCACCAGCGGTGTCCTGCAGGGGTACTACACACCCATGCTCACCGACATCGCTCGGCACCTGGGCATCCACGACGCCGATGTGAACTGGCTCGAGGGCACGCAGCTCATGCTGTCGGCGCTCGTCGTGCCGGCGTTCGCGAAGCTCGGCGACATGGTCGGCCACAAGCGGATGCTGCTGATCTCGACCGCGCTCACCGCTGCCGCCGCGCTCGTGCTGCCGTTCACCGACTCGTTCCCGGTGTTCCTGATCGGGTGGACCCTCATGGGGTTCTATGTCGTCTGGCTGCCGCTGGAGATCGCTCTCATCTGGTCGCGCTCGCGTCGCATGGAGGGGCGCTCGTCGATCACGGCGAAGGCCGCAGGCCTCCTGGTCGCGGCACTCGAGGGCGGCGCGATCATCGGCGCCCTGGTCGGCGGCGCGCTCATCGACGTGCTGCCGCTGACCGTCGTGCTGCTCATCCCCGCCATCCTCATCGTCGTCTGCTTCTTCGTGATCCTGTTCGGGGTGAAGGAGTCTCCGGATCCGACCGGTGGCGTGTTCGACACTGTCGGCGTCGTGCTGATCTCGATGGCGCTCATCTGCTTCACCGGGGGCCTCAGCCTGCTGCGCCTCGAGGGCGGGCTGGTGAACCCGTGGTCGTGGGCCGTCGTGATCCTCGGCATCCTGCTCGTGATCCCGTTCGTGATCTGGGAGCTCCGCTGCGACGACCCGCTGATCGACGTGCGCATGTTCCGCTCTCCGGCGCTGGGCCCGGTGTTCCTGACAGCCGGACTGTTCGGGGTCAGCGTGCTCGGCGCCCAGGCGCCGCTGTCGACCTTCGCTCGCACCGACCCTGGCGTCTACGGATACGGGCTCGGAACGACGGGCTTCGCGACGTCGCTGATCATCGGCCTGTATCTGATCGCGATGATCGCCGGAGCGCTTCTGTTCCCGCTCATCGCTCGACTGCTCACCCCGCGAGTCACCCTGATGGGCGCGTCGCTGCTCGTGGGGATCGGGTTCCTGCTGTTCCTGCCGTTCCACGATTCGTATCTGCAGGTCGTGACGAACATGGTCGTCGTCGGGCTCGGATCCGGGGCGCTCGTGGCAGCGCTTCCTGCGGCAGCCGCGTCGGCGGCTCCCGCGACGCAGACGGGTGTCGCGACCGGGCTCACGAACTCGGTCAAGACGGTCGGCGGGGCGATCGCCTCGTGCATCTTCGGCATCGCTCTGTTGAACGGTGTGAGCGGAGCGGTGGAGGGCACCGCCGGATCCTTCGCCGGGTACATCACCGTCTGGGTCGTCTGCGGGGTGACGGCACTCATCGCCGCCGCGATCCTCGTCTTCGTCCCGAAAGAGGCTTTCACCGACCGGACGGATGCCGAGGCGGTCGCCGCGCCCATCGTCTGAGGATCGACGTCAGTCGCGGTCGAGGCCGAAGGAACGCTTGACGACGGCCTGCATGTCGCGGTCGAGTCCGTCTATGCGCGTGTTCACGGCATCGAAGCGGGCGTTCATCTCGTTGCGAAGTCCGCCGATCTGGGCGTTCATCTCGCCGCGGAGTCCGCCGATCTGGGCATTCATCTCACCGCGGAGCCCGCCTACCTCGCCGCGGAGTCCGCTGATCTCGGCCCGGACGACGCGGATGAAGAGCGTCGAGACGACGGTCATCATGCTGAGCATGAGCGCAGTGAACGAGCCGATCATCGTCCAGATCTGAGCGTCGTTCATGAGGTGCACCGTGTCATCTTCGCATCGTTCCAGGACGGGGATCGGAATCGGCCCGTTGTATTCCGCCATCCCGTCTTTCGAGGAGAAACGGTGCGACAGGGCGGATGTGCAGAAGCGGCCGGCGGCCGGCGGACGTCGTCCGCCGGCCCCCTGCTACTGCTCAGTCGCCCTTCACGTTGACGAGCTGCCGCAGCGTGTGCCGGATCGACACCAGGCTCGCGGCATCCGCCATGACCCGATCGATCGGCTTGTACGCCTGCGGGATCTCATCGATGAAGGCGCTCGTGTCGCGGAACTCGATGCCGCCCATCGCCTCCCGCAGCTGCTCGTGCGAGAAGGTGCGCCGCGCCGCCGACCGCGAGTACTCGCGACCGGCGCCGTGGGGCGAGGAGTTCAGCGACTGCGGATCGCCGAGGCCCTCGACGACGTACGACGCGGTTCCCATCGACCCGGGGATGAGGCCCGGGCGGCCGGCATCCGCCTGGATCGCGCCCTTCCTCGACACCCACACCTGTGTGCCGTAGTGCTTCTCCGACTCGGTGAAGTTGTGATGGCAGTTGATGCGCTCCTGCTCGTCGACCGGTGTGCCGAGGAACTCCGAGACCTGGCGTGCGACCCTGTCCATCATCTCCTCGCGGTTGAGCAGGGCGAAGTGCTGTGCCCACCGCAGTTCGCGTATGTACCGCGTGAACTCGGGAGTGCCCTCGACGAGGTACGCCAGGTCGGGATCGGGAAGATCGATCCACCACTGCTTCGCCAGTCTCTGAGCGACGGCGATGTGGTGGCCGGCGATCCGGTTGCCGACGCCGCGCGATCCGGAGTGCAGGAACAGCCACACCCGGTCGAGCTCGTCGACCGACACCTCGATGAAGTGGTTGCCCGAGCCGAGCGTTCCGAGCTGCAGCCGCCAGTTCTTCGCGTACGACTCAGG
>NZ_JAGGPD010000381.1 GCF_018613995.1 Microbacterium sp. ISL-103
GGAAAAGGCACTCTGGGCGGAACAACCCGACGCCCTCAGCCCCGCGTTCGACGGCATCGGATGCGTCTGCAGGTTTCCCCAGATTCGCCAGCAGCGGGATCAGCGTGCCGTCGGCGAGGGCGCCGGGAGTCAACGGTGCGGAGTCCGCCGAGCGGCGGGCGGCGGCGCGCTGCTCGGCGCGCGTCTTCTCGTCGTCGGTCGGGTCGACGGTGACGAGACCGGCGGCGGCATCGACGATGACCGCGCTGCCCGTGGCGAGGTCGGATGCTGCGGCCGCGCCGACGATCGCGACGATGCCCTTCTCGCGGGCGAGGATCGCGGTGTGCGAGGTGGGTCCGCCGTCGAAGGTGACGAGAGCCAGTACCTGCTCGAGGTTCAGCAGGGCGGTGTCGGCCGGTGCGAGGTCGCGAGCGACCAGGACGAACGGATGCCCGGGGTCGGGCACGCCGGGTGCATCGACACCACGAAGGCGGGCGAGCACGCGCTGGGCGATGTCGTCGAGGTCGGCTGCGCGCTCGCCGAGGTAGCCGCCGACGGCCTCCAGCGTCGCGCGGAAGCCCGCGAACGCGTCGTGAACGGCCCACTCCGCCGTGGCGCCGTCGTCGATGCGGGCGTCCACCTCGTCCTGCAGAGTCGGGTCCTCGGCGATCATCGCCTGCGCCTCGAGCACCTCCTGTGCCGAGCCGCCTGCCGCCTCGCCGCGAGCCGTCAGTTCCGCAGCGACCGCCGCGACCGCGTCACGGACTCGCATGCGCTCGGCGTCCGCACCCTGTGCGCTGGGGACGTTCTCGGGAGCGGGCAGAGCCTCGGTCATCCGCACGACGACGCCCTGGGCGACTCCGAGACCGATGCCGACTCCGCGCAGTTCGCTCATACTCCGGCGTCCTGATCGTGATCGGTGGTGAGCAGCTCGGTGAGCGTGTCGAGCACGCCCTCGGCTCCGTCGCCGTCAGCGGTGAGCGTGACGTAGTCGCCGTGCTCGATCGCCAGCGCGATGACGCCCAGGATGCTGGCCGCGTTCACCGCTTTGCCCGAGTCCTTCGCGATGGTCACGGGGATGCCGGAGTCCTTCGCGGCCTGCGCGAACAGCTTCGCGGGGCGGGCGTGGAGTCCGTGTGATGAGCCGATCCGGACGGTGCGAGAGACGGTCATGATGTTCCTTTCGGGGTGTTCCTTGCATCGGCGATGATCGAGCGGGCGAGCGCCAGCGTGCGGGTGCCGTCCCGGTCGGCGAAGACGTCGTCGGGAAGCACCGCCACTCGAGCAGGGGCCGCCAGTCGGATCGCCTCGAGGCGATCGGCGAGGTGCGGACCGATGAGGATGAGATCGTGATCGCTGCCGGAGACGGAGTGCTCCATGCCGGCTGAGGCGTCCCAGTCCAGGCCGGCCTCGGAGGCCGCCCTGCGCAGTCGCTGTGCGACGAACGTGCTCGACGCGCCGGCGCCGCACACCACGAGGATCTTCATCGATTCCAGACCTTTCCTGAGAACAGTCTGGGAACGAACGGGGTGCACTCGCCAACAGGTTCCTTTCCGCCCCCGCGGAACATCGGTTTCGGAGCGGGTCGCTCCGCTTCCTGACATCATGGAAGTCACGTCAGGACAGTGCAGTCGGCACGGAGTGGGGAGGATCATGTCGCGCCAGCGCCAGGACCAGCTCCTCTCGACCCTGCTGCGCCAGGGCGACTGGGCGACGGCCGCGAGTCTCGCCGATCAGCTCGGGGTGACCCCCCGCAGCATCCGCTCGTACGTCGCGGCGCTGAACGCCCGCACCCGGGGAGCGGATGC
>NZ_JAGGPD010000382.1 GCF_018613995.1 Microbacterium sp. ISL-103
GGCGGAGGTCGGGGGCGTGCTCGGTCAGTTCTTCGGGGGCTTCACCACTCTCGCCTATCTGTCGACCGATGCGAACTCGCTCGCCGACGTCTACATCACCGGTGGCCTCAGCACCGTCGCACGGCATCCTGACGAGGTCTACGCGCTCTGCTACGACAAGATGCGCACGGCCTCCGAACGGTACTACCGCCGGTTCCCCGAGCATCGCGACGTCATGCGCCGCCTGGTCGACCTCGCGGATGCCGGTGAGATCGTGCTCCCCGACGGTGAAGTGGTCTCGCGCTCGCGTCTGCGCTCGGTCGGCTCGGCCCTCGGCACCGATGACGGCTGGCAGACCGTGTGGTCGCTTCTCGAGCGCGATCCGTCGTCGAACGCGTTCCGCCATGACCTGATGCATGCGATGCCGTACAGCGGGCGCAATCCGCTGTACTTCGCGTTCCACGAGTCGAGCTACGCCTCGGGCCAGGCGACCCGGTGGTCGGCCGAGCGCACCGAACCCGAGGACTTCCGCAGCGACGCCACCCTGTTCACGGGCGAGCACATCCGACGCGAGTGGACAGAGACGGTGCCGGCCTTCCGACCATGGCGCGACGTGACGCTCGCTCTCGCCGAGTTCGAGTGGCCGCGTATCTACGACCCCGCAGCCATCGCCGCATCCGAAGCAACGGGCGCCGCGGCCGTGTATGCGAACGACGTCTACGTGCCGATGGAGTTCTCGCTCGAGACCGCGCGTCTGCTTCCCGGCGTCGAGCTGTGGGTCACGAGCGAGCACGAGCACAACGGGTTGCGTTCGGGGCCGGTGCTGACGCACCTCATCGATCTCGCGCACGGGCGTCGCATCCGCTGAGGATCCTCCTGCAGGCGGATGCCGAAACGGAGCGCGCCGAATAGCCAGATCTCATGGCCGACGCCCTCGCAATGCTCCTCACGATCGCGATCCTGCTCGTCGTCGTGATCGCGATCGTCGTCGTGATCGTGGCGATCTACGCGAAAGCGCCGCTCGAGAAGAAGTACGAGAGCTCCGGCGGCGGGATGGGCGGCTCGTTCGAGGCTGTCTGGATGCCTTCCGCACACGAAGCGGGTATGGAACGCGACCGCCAGACGCAGCGCACCGCTCCGGCCCCCTCTCCCGGCGATCCGCCCAGCCGCATCGACGGAGAGCGCATCATCCTCGACCTCTGACTCCCCCACGCGCCCCCGGAGTACGACGAAGGCCCCGTGTTCCGAGGAACACGGGGCCTTCGCACGCGGTGATCGTTACTTGGTCGATCCGCCGAAGCCCTTGAAGCGCTGGTTGAACTTCTCGACGCGGCCGGCCGAGTCCATGATGCGCTGCTTGCCCGTGTAGAACGGGTGCGATGCCGAAGAGATCTCGACGTCGATGACGGGGTACTCCACGCCGTCGAGCTCGATCGTCTTGTCGCTCGAGACCGTCGAGCGGGTGAGGAAGGTCTCGCCCGAACCGAGGTCGCGGAACACGACAGCCTTGTACACGGGGTGAATGTCAGTCTTCATGGGATTCCTTAGTTGCTGCCCTGGATTGTGCCAGGGACGAGGGAAGTCTGCGGTGCAGAATGCACCAAGGGTCGATCTTACCAGATCCGCATCAGGATGCCGCGCGGGCCGCGTAGCGGCCGTCTTCGCTGCTGAGCACGATCGACATGCCGAACGTCTCCGTCAGGGTCTCTGCGGTGAGCGACCCTGCGATCGGCCCCGCGGCGACGATCCGCCCCTCGCGCATCAGAAGGACGTGCGTGAACCCGACCGGGATCTCCTCGACGTGATGGGTGACCATCAGCATCGCGGGAGTCGAGGGCGACGAGGCGTAGCCGCTCAGCAGTGCGAGGAGCTCCTCGCGTGAACCGAGGTCGAGCGACGCCGTCGGCTCGTCGAGCAGGAGCAGCTCGGGGTCCGTCATCACCGCGCGGGCGATCTGGACGCGCTTCTGCTCGCCGTCGCTCAGGGTGCCGAACGTGCGGTCGGCGAGGTGCTCGAGGCGCCAGTCGCCGAGCACGCGCAGAGCACGGCGCTCGTCGATGTCCTCGTAGCTCTCGTTCCAGCGACCGAGCACCGAGTATGCGGCGGTGAGCACCGTGTTGAGCACCGTCTCGTCGCGGGGAACGCGCTTGGCCATCGCCGACGACGCGAAGCCGATGCGCGGACGCACCTCGAACACGTCCGTGCGGCCCAGGGTCTCCCCCAGCACCGTGACGGTGCCCGCGGTCGGGTGCATGAGCGTGTCGGCCATCTGGAGCAGCGTGGTCTTGCCCGCTCCGTTGGGTCCGAGGATCACCCACCGCTGATCATCGTCGACCTGCCAGGTCACGTGATCGATGATGTTGCGCCCCTCTCGGCGCACGACGACGTCGGTGAATTCCAGGGCGATCGACATGCCTCCAGCCTACCGGCTCAGTCGGTCAGCTCCGCGTACAGCGCGCGCGTGGTGTCGGCGATCGCACCCCAGCTGAACTCCGCGCGCGCCCGCTCCCGGCCGGCTTCCCCGTACTCTCGCGCCCGCCCGGGGTCCGACGTCACCTCGGTCAGCACACGGGCGAGGTCCGAGACGTACTGCTCGGGGTCGACGGGCGTCCCTGTGCCGTCCTGCACCTGGTCGATCGGCACCAGGCGTCCGGTGACCCCATCGTCGACGACCTCGGGGATGCCGCCGGTCGCCGTGCCCACGACAGCGGCACCGCACGCCATCGCCTCGAGGTTGACGATGCCGAGCGGCGCGTACACCGATGGGCACACGAAGGTGGTCGCGGCGGTGAGAATGGCAGACAGCTCGTCGCGCGGCAGCATCCGCTCGATCCAGACCACGCCCTCGCGGGTCTGCTGCAGGAGCCGCACTCCTTCTTGCACCTCGGCCATGATCTCGGGGGTGTCGGGAGCGCCGGCGCAGAAGATGAGCTGCACCTCGGGAGGCAGCAGGCGGGCCGCCTGCAGCAGATACGGCAGGCCCTTCTGCCTCGTGATGCGTCCGACGAACACCACGGACGGACGATCGGGGTCCATGCCGACGGACTCGAGGAAGGCCGGGTTCTGCACCGGATGCCACCGGTCGACGTCGATGCCGTTGTGGATCACACGCACACGGGAGGGATCGACCGACGGATAGCTGCGCAGGATGTCGGCGCGCATGCCCGCGCTCACCGCGATGACGGCGGCGGCGTTCTCGTAGGCGAGCTTCTCGATCCCGCTCGAGACCGCGTATCCCCCGCCGAGCTGCTCGGCCTTCCACGGCCGCAGCGGCTCGAGGCTGTGCGCCGTGAGCACATGCGGGATGCCGTGAAGCTGCGACGCGAGATGGCCGGCGAAGTTCGCGTACCAGGTGTGGCTGTGCACGAGGTCGGCGTCGGAGATCGCCGCGACGATCTCGAGATCCGTCCCCAGCGTCTGCAGCGCCGCGTTCGCGGAGGTGAGTCCGAGGGGCGTCGTGTAGGCGGCGGTCTCGGGTTCCTCGCGCGGTGCACCGAAGGCTCTGACCTGTACATCGATATTCTGCCGCAGGGCTGCGACGAGCTCGGCGACGTGCACGCCGGCACCTCCGTAGATCTCCGGCGGGTATTCCTTCGTGATCATCTCGACGCGCATGTCTAGACGGTAGTGACTCAGTTGTCCAGATGCTAGTTAGCCGAGCCGAATCGCCTCTATGGTTGGTGCATGTCCGCACCAAAGAAGATCTTCGGCATCATCCTCGCCGGCGGCGAGGGAAAGCGACTCATGCCCCTCACGGCAGACCGCGCAAAACCTGCAGTGCCTTTCGGCGGACAGTATCGATTGATCGACTTCGCGATCTCGAACCTCATCAACTCGGGACTGCGACAGATCGTCGTGCTCACGCAGTACAAGTCGCACAGCCTCGATCGTCACATCTCGCAGACGTGGCGCATGTCGGCGCTGCTCGATTCGTACGTCGCCTCCGTACCCGCGCAGCAGCGACTCGGAAAGCGGTGGTTCTCCGGCTCGGCCGACGCGATCCTGCAGAGCCTCAACCTGATCAACGACGAGAAGCCCGACATCGTCGTCGTGATCGGTGCGGATCACGTCTACCGCATGGACTTCCGTCAGATGCTCGACGCCCACATCGAGTCGGGTGCCAAGGCGACGGTCGCGGGCATCCGTCAGCCGCTGGCCATGGCATCGCAGTTCGGCGTCATCGACGCCGACAGCGAGTCCGGACGCATCAAGCAGTTCCTCGAGAAGCCCACCGACATCGCCGGCCTCGAGGACTCCCCTCACGAGGTGCTCGCATCGATGGGCAACTACATCTTCGACGCGGATGCTCTGATCGCCGCGGTCGAGGCCGACGGCGAGTCTCCGACCTCGGGGCACGACATGGGTGGCGACATCGTGCCGTACTTCGTCGATCGCGGCGAAGCCGGCTACTACGACATGAAGCAGAACGACGTGCCGGGGTCTTCGCCGCGTGACCGTTCGTACTGGCGCGATGTGGGTACGATCGACTCCTTCTTCGACGCCCACATGGACCTGATCTCGACCCTGCCGATCTTCAACCTGTACAACATGGAGTGGCCGATCCACTCGCAGGCCGTCAACTCGCCGCCTGCGAAGTTCGTCCGCGACTCGGTGGGCCGCATCGGCAATGCGATCGACTCGATCGTGTCGCTCGGCTCCGTGCTCTCGGGCACTCATCTCGAGCGCAGCGTGGTGGGGCCATGGACGCTCGCCGGAGGCGGCTCGACCATCACCGACTCCGTCGTCTTCGACGGGGTCAGGGTCGGAGCCGGATCCCGAGTGCACCGAGCCATCCTCGACAAGAACGTCGTCCTCGCCGACGGCGCCACCGTCGGAGTCGATCGCGAGCGCGACCTCGCCCGCGGGTTCACCGTGACCGAATCGGGGATCACCGTGGTGGGCAAGGGTCTGTTCATCGAGCGCTGACAACGACTTCCCACCGCCCCAGTGCGAGGTCGAGCGGTTCACGATCGGTAGGCTCGAAGGCGTGACCGCTGCGCGCTTCCTCGTCGTCCTCGATGCCGATTCCACCCTCATCCGCAATGAGGTGATCGAGCTGATCGCGGACGAGGTCGGACGCGGCGCCGAGGTGCAGGCTGCGACCGAAGCCGCGATGCGCGGCGAGATCGACTTCGCGACGAGCCTGCGCTCTCGCGTCGCCGCTCTCGAAGGCGTGCCGGTCTCGGGTTTCGCACGCGTGCTCGCCCGGATCGAACCGACCCCCGGAGTGCGCGAGCTCACGGCCGCCGTGCACGAGCGCGGCGGTGTCGTCGGTGTCGTGTCCGGGGGCTTCCACGAGATCCTCGACGACGTCGCTCCGCTGCTCGGCGTCGATCGATGGCGAGCGAACCGCCTCGACGTCGTCGACGGCGCGCTGTCGGGTCGGGTCGACGGTCAGATCGTCGACGCGGCAGTGAAGGCGACCACGCTCCGGGAGTGGGCGGATGAGCTCGAGGTGCCCCGCCACGCGACGATCGCCATCGGCGACGGCGCCAACGATCTGCAGATGATGGCCGTCGCAGGACTCGGCCTGGCCTTCAATGCGAAGCCCGCCGTCCGTGCCGCCGCGAGCCTCGTCATCGGCCCGCAGGACCTCTCCGAGGTCATCGCGCTGCTCCCCTAGCGGATGTCGGATGCCCCGTCTATCGTCGGGCGCATGGACATCATCCTCATCCCCGGGCTGTGGCTCGAAGCCTCGAGTTGGAACGACGTCGCCTCCGACCTCGAGAAGGCGGGGCACACCGTGCATCCGCTGACCATGCCGGGCGTCGGCGTCAGTGCGGACGCGTCATCCGAGATCGGCATCGCCGAATGGGTCGACTCCGCCGTGGCTGCCGTCGATGCGGTCGACCGCCCCGTGGTCGTCGTCGGACACAGCGGCGGCGGCAACGTGGCCTGGGGCGTCGCAGATGCGCGTCCAGCGGTCGTCACTCGCGTCGTCTTCGTCGACACCGTGCCGCCGCCCTCAGGCTCCGGCATCAGCGAGTTCGAGTCGGTCGACGGCGTGGTGCCGTTCCCGGGGTGGGACTTCTTCCCCGCCGAAGACGTCGATGACCTCGACGAGGCGACTCGCGCACGCACCGCGCCGCTCACGCGCAGCGTCCCGGCCCGCGTTCCCACGGATCCGATCGAACTCCGGTCAGAAGATCGTCATCGGATCCCCGTGACGCTCCTCATGGGCGGGATGGATCGAGAGACCGTCGAATCCGAGCTCGATCAGTGGGGTTCCTACGCCGATGAGTTCCGCGCGATCGACGACGTCGAGGTCGTGCGTATCGGATCAGGTCACTGGCCTCAGTTCTCGATTCCGAGCAGGTTGGCGGACGCCATCGACGCCGCGATCACACGGCGATGATCGAGCCGGCTGAGGGTGTCAGTGCCCCATTCCGAGTCCACCGTCGACCGGGATGACGGCGCCGGAGATATAGCCGGCATCGTCTCCTGCGAGCCAGGTGACCACTCCCGCGACCTCGTCGGGAGTGGCGAAGCGACCTGCGGGAATGTTGGCCTTGTACTGCTTCTGGGTCTCTTCCGGCAGCTCGGCCGTCATGTCGGTCTCGATGAATCCGGGAGCCACCACGTTGGCCGTGATGCCACGACCGCCCAGCTCGCGGGTGAGCGATCGAGCAAATCCGACGAGAGCGCTCTTGGACGCGGAGTAGTTGACCTGCCCGGCCGATCCGTAGAGGCCGACGACGCTCGAGATCAGGATGACGCGGCCGAAGCGTGCCCGCAGCATCCCCTTCGAGGCCCGCTTGACGACCCGGAAGGTGCCGCCGAGGTTCGTGGCGACGACACTGTCGAAGTCGTCTTCGCCCATGCGCAGCAGAAGGGTGTCTTTGGTGATGCCCGCGTTGGCGACGACGACCTCGACCGGTCCGAGCTGCTGCTCGACCTCGGTGAAGGCGGCGTCCAGTGCCGCGGCATCCGTGACATCGGCACGAACCGTCAGCGTGCCCTCGGGTCCTTCGCCGCTGCGGGCGGTGACGGCGACGCGATACCCGTCGCGGACGAACCTCTCGGCGATCGCGCGGCCGATGCCGCGGTTGCCACCGGTCACGAGGACGACGCGAGAACTCATTTCCACTCCCGATCCGGCAGCTCGGGGGTCGCTGCCTGGTCGACATCGATCCTACCGATGATGCTGCTCAGCGTCGGGCTCGGCGTTTGACAGCGGCGCGTGCGACTGGGACCCTGAACGCGACGAAAGGCATCACCGTGAGCGACACCAGCATCCCTGCCCCCGGCGGACAGCAGCCGACTCCTCCCGTGGCGCCGATCGCACCCGCCCCGCCGGCATACCAGCCCGCGCCGCCGGCCCCACCGACGCAGACGCACTCGCACTCCGACGTCATCCCGTCGCAGCCGACCCAGGCATACCCCGGGG
>NZ_JAGGPD010000019.1:0-7315 GCF_018613995.1 Microbacterium sp. ISL-103
CATCCAGGAGCGCCCCGAGCGCATCGGCTACCTGCATCTCAAGCAGGTAGACACCTCGCTGCTCTTCGACGTGCTGAAGAACGACGTTCCTTTCGCTGATGCCGTCACGCAGGGCATCATGATCGAGCCGCCGCACGGCGTGCCCGATCTCGGGCCGATCATCGACGCGGTCGCCGCGATCGATTCCGAGATCTTCGCGATCGTCGAGCAGGACATGTACGGCTGCGACGTCGACTACCCCTTCCCCATCGCCCAGCGCACACGCGAGCACATCTTCGGATGCACCCATCTCGCCCGCATCCACTGATCCCTTCTCTTCTGGAGCACTGAACTCATGACCTCTGACCTCCGTATCGGCGTCGTCGGCGCCGGACTCATGGGCGCCGATCACATCGCGCGCATCACCCATCGCATCTCGGGCGCCGTCGTCTCGGCGATCGTCGAGCCCGATCCCGGGCGCGCGGCGGCGGCCGCGGAGAAGGCTCCGGGAGCCGTGACCTTCAGCCGTGTCGAAGACGCGATCGCCGCAGGGGCACTCGACGCCGGGCTGATCGCGACCCCGGGTCAGTTCCACGAGCCGGTTCTGGTGCCGGCACTCGAGGCCGGTCTTCCGATCCTGTGCGAGAAGCCGCTCACACCCGACTCCGCCACGTCGTGGGACATCATCCAGCGCGAGCAGAAGCTCGACAGGCCGCACATCCAGATCGGCTTCATGCGCCGCTTCGACCCCGAGTACGCGGCCCTGCGCGAACTGATCGCCTCGGGCGACGCCGGCGATCTGGTCATGGTGCGCGGCGTGCACCGCAACCCCTCCGTGCCCGACAGCTACACGCAGACGATGCTCATCACCGACTCGGTCGTGCATGAGTTCGACGTCATCCCGTGGTTGGCCGGATCCGCTGTGAAGTCGGTCGAGATCAAGTTCCCGCGGCGCAACACCCTCACTCCCGAGCACCTGCGCGAGCCCATCCTCGTGATCATGGAGCTCGAGAACGGTGTGCTCGTCGACGTCGAGATGAACGTGAGCGTGCAGTTCGGCTACCAGGTCGGCACCGAGGCGGTGTTCGAGAAGGGCATCGCCCGCATCGGGCAGCCGTCGGGCCTGCAGCAGTGGCGCGACGGGCAGTTCTCGATCAAGGACCACACGAGCTTCACGACGCGCTTCGCGGAGGCGTACGACCGCCAGATCCAGCGGTGGGTGAACGCCGTCAAGGACGGCCGCCTCGTCGACGGTCCTAATGCCTGGGACGGATACCTGGTCGCGCTCGCGTGCGAGGCGGGGGTCAAGGCGCTCGACGGCGGTATCGTTCCCGTCGAGGCTGCTGAGCGTCCTGCGTTCTACGCCTGAGCCGGAGAGGAACCGACATGGTCCGCATCGCACTCGACCCCACGCCGTACCACCACGATCACGCGCTCCTCGACTTCCCGGACGTCGCCGCGCGTCTCGGGTACGAGCATCTGCACCTCACGCCGCACGCCGATTTCGCTCCGTTCTTCCGGCATCCGAAGGCCGACGACGCGCTCGCCGCCGCGCTCAAGAAGCGCGCGGCGGACGCCGGTGTGACGATCCCCGCGCTGCTCCCGGTGCAGCGCATCTCGTCTCCCGTCGAGGCGGAGCGCACAGCGGCCGTGCGCAACATGCGGCGCATCATCGAGCTGGCCGTCGCTCTGGACGCCCCGGTGCTGAATACGGAGTTCTCGGGTCGACCGGAGCTCCAGGAGGAGAGTGAGGACGCGTTCTACCGCTCGATGGAAGAGCTGCTGCCGATCCTCGAGAAGGAAGGGGTGCGGATGAACATCGACCCGCACCCCGACGACTTCGTCGAGGACGGACTCGAGGCCTGGCGAGTGATCCGCGGGCTGAACTCGTCGGCCGTCGGATTCGTGTACGTCGCGTCTCACACGTTCCACTACGGCGACCGGGCGGCGACTCTGCTTCCCGAGATCGGTGAGCGACTGGGCGCGGTCTACGCGGCCGACACCTTCGATCACCATCGGTCTCATGGCCTCCGTTACATCTCGAACCCGCCCGGCAACGCGGCCCGCGTGCACCAGCACCTGCAGATCGGCGACGGCGACGTGAGCTGGACCGAACTGTTCGACACGCTGCGGGCGACCGGCTATCTGGATCGCCCCGATGCGCTGCTGGTCTCGAACGTCTTCGCCGAGGACGAGCGGGCCGACGAGGTCTCCCGCTTCCAGCTGCAGAGGCTGCGCGAGCTGATCGGCTGAGTCCCGCGCACGAGCCGCGCATCGCGCAGAAAAGCCCCCTCCTCGATCTCGAGGAGGGGGCTTTTCCATGGCCAGGGCGCACGAAGAGAGGGGGTGGGGAGCCGGTCAGGCTCCCCACCCCCTCTCAGAGGCGATGCATCATCGACCCGCGAGGCGCTCCCGACGAGGGATGGTGCGGATCGCCTGGGTGCGGAAGTCGGTCTCGAGCGTCTCGAGCGAGCGGCCCTTGGTCTCGGGGACCTGCGTCAGCACGAACCACAGCGATACGGCGTTGATCGCCGCGAACAGAGCGAAGGTCCAGGTGGACCCGATGCCCTCGACGATCTGCGGGAAGACGAAGGAGATGAACGCGTTGACCGTCCACAGCACGAACACGGCGAGGCCCATGGCGAGACCTCGGATCGCGAGCGGGAAGATCTCGCTCAGCAGCAGCCAGACGACGGTGCCGATGAAGCCCTGGACGAAGGCGACGAAGAGCATCATCGCCGCGAGAATCAGGTAGCTGACCCCATCCGACTCGGGCAGCAGGAAGACCAGGGAGAGCACGATCTGCGAGCCGACCACGCCGCTGAAGCCGATGGCCAGCATCCTGCGTCGTCCGATGAATCCGATCAACCAGATCCCCACGATGGTCATGATGACGCTGGTGAGCCCGACGCCGATCGTCGCGATGAGGGCGGCCTGGTCGCCGAGACCTGTCTGGGTCAGGATGCTGGGAGCGTAGTAGTTGACCGTGTTGATGCCGGTGGCCTGCTGCACCGTCGCGAGACCGAAGCCGACGTACAGGAGCCGTCGCATCCAGCGGTTGTCGCGCAGCGCCCGCCACGCGTGGCGACGCTGATCGCCCTCGACGCTCGCGTTCTGCGC
This sequence comes from Microbacterium sp. ISL-103, assembly GCF_018613995.1. GTDB lineage: Bacteria > Actinomycetota > Actinomycetes > Actinomycetales > Microbacteriaceae > Microbacterium. Next base: position 3,100 of record NZ_JAGGPD010000019.1, read on the forward strand.
GATCTCGGCAAGTTCTGTCTCGACCTCGTCGGGAGTGCGGCTCTTGCTGAGCACGAGTCGTGCCTCATCGAGTCGGCCTCGGGCGCCGAACCAGCGGGGCGATTCGGGCAGGAGCAGCATGCCGACGAGCAGGATGATCGCGGGCACGGATGCGACCGCCAGCATGATGCGCCAGACGTGCGTGTCACTGATCAGCACGGCGAGCAGCGCGTTGATCGCGAAGGCGAGCAGCTGACCCGTGACGATCATCAGCTCGTTGATCGTGACCATGCGGCCGCGTTTGTCGGCCGGCGCCATCTCTGCGAGGTAGAGGGGGCACGCCACGGCGGCGGCGCCTACTCCGAACCCGAGGAAGATGCGCGCGATCACCATGATCGTGACGTTCGGGGCGATCGCGCAGGCGATGGCTCCGATCAGGAAGATCACGGCGCAGACGAGAAGGCTGCGCTTGCGCCCGAGCGCATCGGCGATGCGCCCACCCAGCAGCGCGCCGAAGGCGGCGCCGGGGAAGAGGAGTGCGCTGACGACCCAGGCCTCTTCTCCCGTGGACATCGCGAGGTCATCTCGCATGTACAGCAGCGCACCGGAGATGACTCCGGTGTCGTAACCGAAGAGCAGGCCGCCGAGGGTGGAGATCACCGTGAGGCGAGCGAGGAACCCCCGCCCTGCGGTGCCGCCGGTCACAACCGACGACGGTCTGGTGATGCGGGAATTCGACACGAGGACGCTCCTTTGCGTGAAATCGCCGCGCGATGGGCTGCGGCGAGTGAGAGTGAGGAACACAACACGGGGTTCCATGTAAAGACATTCTTGCATGGACGAAAGATCGGGCGCAAGCGTTTGACGAACCGATCCGGAAAATGTGAGAATGTCAGGACAAACACTCAGGAGGAACCATGCCACTCGTACGTATCGACCACAGCGACGCCCGTTCGAACTCCCAGGAGATCTCGGAAGCGATCCACGACGCGATCGTCGAGGTGTACGGCATTCCGGTCCGTGACCGATTCCAGGTGGTCACCTCGCGATCGGCGACCACGATCATCGCGGAGGACGCCGGTCTCGGTTTCGATCGGACCGACCCGGTGATCATCCAGATCTTCACCCAGCGCGGGCGCAGCGACCAGACGAAGCAGAACCTCTATGCCGAGATCGCAGCTCGACTCGCTGCGGTGGGCGTCGCGGGCGAGGACGTCTTCATCGGATACGTCGAGAACGGCCCTCAGGACTGGTCGTTCGGTTTCGGGCGAGCGCAGTACCTCACCGGGGAGCTCGCCGTGCCATCTGCCGCTCCCACGGCGTGACCGCAGGGCATCCGGCGAAGTGGGGCCTCACCCGACGGGTCGTGCGGTCGATTCGCGCACGACGAGATCGAGCGGGAGGACGACCTTCGAGGGGACGCGGTTCCGCTCGGGGTCGATGAGTGTCTCCATCGCCCTCGTGCCGATCTCCCGCAGCGGAGAGCGGAGTGTCGTCAGCGCGGGGACGGCGAGCTCGGCGCTGAAGATGTCGTCGAACCCGATCACGCTGAACACCTCGGGCAGAGTGAGGCCGGCGCCGCGGGCCGCTCGGAGCAGACCGTGAGCGACCAGGTCATTGTAGGCCAGAACGGCGGTCACGCCGCTGGCGCGCACGCGAGGCAGTGCATCCGCCCCTGCCTCTACGGTCGGGGCCTCCACGGCGATCTCCACCAGAGATATGTCGCGCGACGTCGCCAGGTCGAGCGTGAGCTCCCACCGGGAGCGATTGATCTGCAGGCCGCTCAGGCCGAGGTAGGCCACGGATCGATGTCCGAGATCGCGGAGGTGATCCATGGCAGCGGTCAGCCCCATCGCCAGGTCGGGAATCACACTCGGCAGCGAGGGCGCCGAGTGGTTGGCCGCCACGATCGGCTTCACGCGAGCCAGGTCTGCGAGGGCTGCATCGTCGAGGCGCGAGGCGACGACGAGCAGACCGTCGACAGAAGACTGCAGAGCCTCGATGGTCTCCCGTTCGATGTCTGCTGTGGCTTCGGTCTCCGACACGACGAGGGTGAAGCCGCCGGCGCGGGCGACCTGCTCAGCGCCGCGGATCAGTTCGAAGTGAACCGGGTTCGTGATGTCGGGGAGAACGACGGCGTAGGTGCCCGACCGGCCGGTGGGAAGTGCCCGTGCCATGGGGTTGGCGCGGTAGCCGAGCTCGGCGGCCGCCGCGCGGATCTTCTCTTCGGTCGCTGCGTTCGTGCGGCCCGGCTTGTTCAGAGCGCGGGAGACCGTCGAGGGATTGAGGCCGACCCGCTGCGCGATGTCGTAGATGGTGGGTCGGCGAGCCGAGCGTCCGTCATCATCCGGTGCCTCGTCGGATGCGTGTGTCTCGTCTAGCGACATCGAGTGTCTTCCCCTCCATCGTGGCGACCGGCATCCGGTTCCTCGATCGTAGGGCAGGAGTCGCTTCGCGCGGGTGCACAACGGTCTGGGTGCCTTTGGCAACCGATTGACAAAATCGATGGGAACCGGTCTGATAGAGGAATGCTCCAGCCGCAACGCCGCGACCGCGACCGCCTGCTTCCTGCCGACCCGGCGACGCGTTCCGTCGCACGATCCCTGTACGAGAGCGTCTCAGCTGCGCCCATCGTCTCCCCGCATGGCCACGTGCCGGTGGAGTGGCTCGTCGACGATCGTCCTTTCGCCGACCCGGCATCTTTGCTGATCACGCACGACCATTACGTCACCAGGCTGCTGCATGCCTCGGGCATCGGACTCGATGAGCTCGGCGTCGGTGGGGCGACAGCGAACCCGCGCGAGGTGTGGCGGCTGTTCGCCGAACGGTGGACCCTGTTCGCGGGCACTGCGTCGGGGTACTGGCTGAGCGAGTCGCTCGAGAACGTGCTCGATCTGCGGACGCCGCTCACGGCCGCAACGGCAGACGATGCCTACGATCACATCGCCGCGAAGCTCGCCGATCCGAGCATGCGACCGCGCGCGCTCTACGAGAGCTTCAACATCGAGGTGCTCGCGACGACCGACGATCCGCTCGACGACCTTGCAGGGCATGCGGCGCTCACCGCCGAGGGTGCGGTCGGCAGGGTCGTGCCCACGTTCCGGCCCGACCGCTACCTCGACCCGGACGCCGCGGGCTTCGCCGAGAACGTCCGACGCCTGCTCGAGAGCACTGGGCAGCCCTGCACCTTCGCCGGCTACCTCGCAGCGCTCGAGCAGCGCAGGCGGTACTTCATCGAGCACGGAGCCGTCTCGGCCGACCACGGCGTCGAGGCGCCCGACACCCTCGATCTCGATGCCGTCGAGGGGCAGGCGCTGTTCGCCCGTGTCCTGACCGGGGGTGCGGATGCGGCCGATCGTCACGCCTTCCGCGCCCACATGCTGCTGCAGATGGCCCGGATGAGCGTCGACGACGGTCTGGTCATGACGATCCATGCGGGCGTGGTCCGCAATCACAATGCGGAGACGTTCGGCAGGTTCGGGCCCGACACGGGCCACGACATTCCCCGGCGCACCGACTTCGTCGGCGGTCTGCGGCCGCTACTCGAGCGGTTCGGGCTCGAGCGCGATCTGCATCTCGTGCTGTTCGCCGTCGACGAGACCGTCTATTCGCGGGAGGTCGCGCCGCTCGCGGGCTTCTACCCGAGCGTCTACATCGGGGCTCCGTGGTGGTTCCTCGACGCGCCCGACGCCATGGCCCGATTCCGGTCGGCCGTGACCGAGACCGCAGGATTCTCACGGGGGTCGGGCTTCATCGACGACACCCGCGCGTTCCTCTCGATCCCAGCCCGGCACGACACCGCGCGTCGAGCGGATGCCGCATTCCTCGCCCGCCTCGTGGTCGAGGGCCGGGTGAGCGAAGAATCGGCGGCCACGATCATCGACGACATCGTCGGTCCGCAGCCGAAGCGGGTGTTCAAGCTGTGAGCGGCACGACACTCGGAGTGCGCGAGTCGCCGGCCCCGCCCGTGCGGATCGTCCACATGGGGCTCGGCGCTTTCCACCGTTCGCATCTGGCCTGGTACACGGCCCACGCGTCGGACGCGGCTGAATGGGGGATCGCGGCGTACACCGGACGAAGCGCGGGACTCGCAGACGACCTCACCGCCCAGGACGGCCTCTACACACTGATCGTGCGCTCGCCGGCAGGCGACGAAGCCGAACGGATCGGCAGCATCGTCCGGGCGCATCCGGGAACCGACATCCCGTCGTTCGTGAACGACATCGCCGCTCCCGAG
>NZ_JAGGPD010000019.1:7336-7685 GCF_018613995.1 Microbacterium sp. ISL-103
CGCCCTGTCACCGCGATCGGTCGTCTGGTGCTCGGTCTCGAGGCGCGCCGCCGCGCGGACTCCGGGGCGATCGCGCTGGTCTCCTGCGACAACCTGCCTGAAAACGGGGAAGTGCTCCGACAGGCGGTCCGCGCCGTGGCAGCCGGGGTGCCAGGTCTCGTCGACTGGATCGATGCCCACGTGTCGTTCGTGTCGAGTTCCGTGGATCGGATCACGCCTCGACTCTCGGACGATGAGGTGGCTGAGCTCGCGGAGCGCTACGGAGATCGCGCACCGGTCGTCACCGAGCCGTTCTCCGACTGGGTCATCGCCGGGGAGTTCCCCGCGGGCCGACCGCAGTGGGAGGCCG
>NZ_JAGGPD010000383.1 GCF_018613995.1 Microbacterium sp. ISL-103
GCGGGCAAGCGCGGCGATGTCCTCGAAGAGGCGGAGGCGCGGCACGCGTCGGGCTTCCGACGCGGTTGAGCCTCAGCGTGGACTGACGGCGTAGCGGCGCACGCGCAGCGACGGGTTCGATTCCCGCACCCGCTCGATGACCGAGCGCTCCACTCCGGCGACCGCGATCCCTTCGACCGTCCCGATGCCTGCGAGCACGACTCCCTGAGGATCGACGATCTGCGAGTGCCCCACGCCGATGGGCGTGGGGTGGTCGGCGGCGACGACGTAGGCGGTGTTCTCGATCGCACGTGCCGCCAGCAGGGTCGTCCAGTGATGCTCCTTGAGCGGTCCTCGCACCCATTCGGCGGGCACGACGAGGACGTCGGCTCCTGCGTCGATCAGCGTGCGTGACAGCTCGGGAAAGCGCAGGTCGTAGCAGGTCATGAGTCCGAAGCGCATTCCGGCGCCCTCGAATGTCGCGGTCGCCGTTGCGCCCGTCTCCCCCGCCTCGATCCAGTCGGACTCGGTCTGGCCGAATGCGTCATACAGATGCTGTTTGCGATACGTCGCGAGTATCCCGTCGCCCCGCACCGCCACGACGGTGTTGCGCACATGCGCGCCGTCGGAGGCCCGCTCGGCGAGGCCCGCGACGATCACGACTCCGTAGTCCGCGGCCAGGGCGGTCAGGGTCGACACGAACTCCCCGTCGAGAGTCTCCGCGTTCTCGGCGAGACTGGCATCCATCGGATCCACGAAGTAGCTCGAGTACTCGGGGAACACGACCACCCTCGCACCCCGCCCGGCAGCGTCCGCGGCGAGGCGCGCGATGCGCTCGCGGTTGTCGGTGCGCGACGCCGTCGGCGCGAACTGGCAGACCGCGACGGGAACCGCGGCGGATGCAGCAGGAGAGTCTGACATGCCCCCATCCTCCCGTATCCGGCGCCGAGGAGGCCTCGATTCGCGACCTCCCGATTCCCGTGTTAGGCTATAAAACGTGCCGCGGGGTGGAGCAGTTCGGTAGCTCGCCGGGCTCATAACCCGGAGGTCGCAGGTTCAAATCCTGTCCCCGCAACAAATGAAAGGCCCTCTGACTCGGAGAAATCCGGTTCAGAGGGCCTTTCGCTTTCCCTGGAGGTGACAGCTCACGACCAGGACAGTCGCCGAAGAAAGCAGAATGGGCGCCCCCGGGAGGGGCGCCCATTCTTCGCGTCAGCGCGGGATCACTCCCCCGCGGCCGAGTCCAGCTCGAGCAGTGTGCTGACCGCATCCGTGAGGCGCTTGTCGGCCTCGGCGAACGCCTCGAGGTCTCCGGCCTTGAGCGCGGTCTCCCGGTCAGTGAGAGCCTGCTGAGCTGCTGCCAGCGCCTCGGCCTGCGCATCGGTGGGCTCTGTCGGCTCGGTCGGCTCGGCAGGGACCTCGCCGGTGTCGGGATCGGGCTCGGTCGGCTCGACCTCGTCATCTCCGCCGGTCGCGCCGGCGTCTCCGCCGAAGAGAGTGTCGAGCGCCTCGGTCAGGGTGTCCTCGAAGGCCACCTTGTCGCCGAAGGCCACGAGCACCTTCTGCAGGCGCGGCAGCTTCGTACCCTCCGACGACTGCACGTAGACCGGCTGCACATAGAGCAGACCGCCACCGACGGGCAGTGTCAGGAGGTTTCCGTAGAGGACCTCCGACTCTCCCTGCTGCAGCAGGTTGAGCTGCGGCACCACGGACGTGTCGGAGTTGTAGGTGTTCTGCACCTGACCCGGGCCCGGGACCGTCGTGTCGGTGTCGATCTCGAGCATCCTGAGCTGTCCGTAGCCCTCGGCCTTCACACCCGCCTCGGAGCCTGCATCCGAATCGACGGCCAGATACCCCATCAGCACGTCTCGGTTGCTTCCGCCCTGCGCCGACGGGATGAACGTCGAGAACATCGAGAAGCGCGGCGAATCCTGACCGGGCATCTGCATCGTCAGGTAGTACGGCGGCTGCAGCACCGCGTCGCTGCGCGGGTCGTTCGGCGTCTGCCAGCGGTTGTCCTGCTGGGCGAAGGACCCTGCGGTGTCGATGTGGTACGTGCCGAGCACGTCGCGCTGCACCTTGAACAGGTCCGTCGGGTAGCGCACGTGGCTCATCAGGTCGCCTGTCATCTCGCTGACCGGCTTGAGGGTCGACGGGTAGATCTTCTGCCACGTCTGCAGCACCGGATCCTCGGCATCCCACGCGTACAGCGTGACCGAGCCGTCGTACGCGTCGACGGTCGCCTTCACCGAGTTGCGGATGTAGTTGATCTCATCGATCGCGAGCGTGGGCGACGGGACGTTCGAGTCCGCGACCGCGTCAGACAGGCTCACACTGGTCGAGTACGGGTACGTCGAGCTCGTGGTGTAGCCGTCGATGATCCAGACGATCTTGCCGTCGACGACGCTCGGGTACGGGTCGCTGTCGAGTTCGAGGTACGGAGCGACCTTCTGCACGCGCGTCTTGGGATCGCGGTCGTAGAGGATCTGCGAGTCGTCGTTCACGAGGTTCGAGAAGAGGATCTGCTCGGACTGGAACTTCAGCGCGTAGAGCAGCTTGGTGAACGTGCTGCCGATCTGCGGCCCGCCGTCGCCCTCGAACGTCGTCTTCGTCTCACTCGCGCCGTCCTTGCCGCGCGGGTAGTCGATCTCGACGGGGTCTGTGCCGTCGGGAGCGCCGACGATGGAGTACTCGGGCGAGTTCTCACCGAAGTAGACCCTCGGCTCGAAGTTCTCCTGCTCGGTGAGGAACCCCGACGACGGGATGCCGCGCTCGAGGAACACCGGCTCGCCATCGCTCGTGCGCTGGTTTCCGGCGGCGGCGACGAGGCCGTAGCCGTGGGTGTAGACCGCGGCGCGGTTGTTCCAGTTGGTGACGTCGACGCCGTCCATGTCGAGATCGCGCACCGAGACGACGGTGTCCTGCATGACGCCGTCGATCTCGTAGCGGTCGACGTCGAGGTTCTCCTGGAACTGGTAGTACCCGCGGTACTGCTCGAGCTGGCGAACGGCCGGGCTGATCACAGCCGGGTCGACGATGCGGATGGATGCCGTGGTCTCGGCGTCTTCTCGCAGCTGACCCGCCTCGGCGTCGGTCTCGGCTTCGAACGGCGTCGTCTCGAGGTCTGCGACCCCGTACGCCTCTTTCGTTCCGTCGATGTTGCGCTGGTAGAACTCGGCCTGATAGGCGTTCTGGTTCGGGCGCACCTGGAACGTGGTGACCGCCCACGGGAAGCCGACTCCCACCACGAGAGACGCGACGATCAGCAGCGCGGTCGCGGCGAGCGGGAAGCGCCAGCGGCCGATGACGGCCGTGACGAAGAAGAGGACGGCGACGATGGCCGCGATGATCGTGAGGATCGCGAGACCGGGGATCGTCGCATTGACACCCGTGTAGGCCGGGCCGATGATGCGGTCGTCCTGAGCGACGAGGGTCTTGTACCGGTCGAGCCAGAGGCTGGCAGCCTGCACGAGCAGGTAGAGACCCGCGATGATCGCGAGCTGGATGCGCGCGGGCTTCGAGATGCGAAGCTCTCCCTGACCGATGCGGACGGAGCCGTACAGGTACGACACGAGCGCGGTGACGATGAGGGTGAGGAGCAGGACCGCCGACACGAACGCGAGCAGGATCGAGTAGAAGGGCATCGCGAACATGTAGAAGCCGGTGTCGACGCCGAACTGCGGGTCGGTGGCGTCGGTGGTGACGCCGTTCGCCCAGAGCCACACGGTCTTCCACTGGCTGGCGGCCGAGAATCCGGCGAAGAGACCGAAGAAGATCGGCATGCCCCACATCGCGAGGCGGCGGAGCGGTTCGATGACCTCCTGGTACCGGTCGAGCTGCGAGCTCAGCCGCACATAGACGGGGCGCAGGCGGTACGCGAGCTGGATGGCGACGAACAGCGGCACGGCCATTCCGAGGAATCCGACGACGAACATCACCGCCGTGGCGAACCATTGAGTGGTGAGCACTCCCGCGAAGCCCACCTGGTCGAACCAGAGGAATTCGGTGTAGAGCGACGCGAAGACGAAGAAGACGGCGATCAGCGCGGCGATGATCGCCAACGAGATTCCGAAGATTCTTCGCGAGGTTCGAGGAGTGGCCGGGTTCGGTGCAGAAGTCGAGGTCACCCTCCCATCCTAGGCAC
>NZ_JAGGPD010000384.1 GCF_018613995.1 Microbacterium sp. ISL-103
CGGATCGCTGAACATCGCGATGTAGTTGGTCAGCCCGCTGAAGCTCCACTCGCCGATGCCGATCGAGTCGGTGAAGCTGAAGAAGATGCCCATGACCGCGGGGACCGTGATCGCGAGGGTGAAGATCACGAGGGTCGGCAGCAGGAACAGGTAGTAGATCGGCTCGACGCGTCCCTTGCGACGGCGGAGCTTGCGGCCCTGTCCCGTGACGATCGAGGTCGTGTCCGTGGTCGGACTGTTCGGCCGCGTGACATTCGCGGGTGCGGTGGTGCTCACGGTGCGGACTCCTCTGTCTCGCCGGATGCCGCATCGTCTGTCTTGGGGATCGGCGCGCGGAAGGCGATGCGAGCCCAGTCCGCGTCCATGGTGCGCAGCGTCGAGGTGGTCGAGGCGCCCAGCACCATCGCCTGCGCGTAGTTCATCACCGGGATCGTCTTGGGCACGAGCACCGAGGGGCCCTGATAGATCTGCCCGTTCTCGTAGTACTCGATCATCCCCTCGATGCGGGGATCGTCAGGAGCCGGTGCATCCTTCGTCGGCGTGAAGCCGAGCTGCGACGCGTTGTATGCCTCGATGTTCTCGGGCAGGTAGAGGTACTCGAGGAACTCGCGTGCCGCCTCCTGGTGCTTCGATCCCTCGGGGATCATCGCGCCGAGGTCCATGTTCACCCGCACGCCGAGGTCGTCGGGATCGTCGGTCATGGGCAGCGGGAACGTGCCGAGCTCGAGGTCGGGTGCGGTCTTCGCGATCTCGCTGAAGGCCCAGGGGCCCTGCATGTACATCGCGGCCTCGCCCTTGCCGAACGCGAGGTTGCCGTCGCCGTATCCGCGGCTCGCGGCATCCTCGTTCGTGTAGTCGTCCGCGAGCTGCATCATGCGATCCATCGGCTCGGCGAAGTCCTGCTCGAACGAGACGGGCGAGTCGGGGCCGACCGAAGCGCCCTCTTCGGCCATCGAGTCGAAGAAGTCGATCGTGTCGACCGAGCCGCCGATCGTGTAGTCGTACCAGCCCTGGCCGACCGTCCAGTCGTCCTTGAACGTGGCGTAGAAGGGGTCGATCCCGGCCTCCTTCAGCTGGTCGCAGACCGCGAGCAGCTCGTCCCAGGTCTGCGGGACCTCGAGCCCCTGGGCGTCGAAGATCTCCTTGTTGTAGATCACCGATGCCGCCATCACCGAGTAGGGCAGCGCACTGGTGCGGCCCTCGCACGACCCGTACTGGTCCATGAGCGGCTGCAGGTCGTCGCGCACCGATGCCGCGGCATCCGTGTCGGAGAGATCGCTCAACGTGCACCGCTGCACGAAGCGCGCGATCTCGTAGTTGTAGTTGCCGAGGATGAGGTCGGGCGGATTGCCCCGCACGAAGCTGGCCGAGATGACATCGGGACCAGAGGTGTCGATCTCGACACGGACGTCGCTCTGCGACGAGTTGAACTGCGCGACGAGGTCGGTCATGAAGCCGATGGCCTCACGTTTGTTGAACGTGAAACGGATGGTCTCCGTCCCGCCGCCGGGTGCGCAGGCGGTGAGGGCGGAGCCGACGAGCGCGAGCGCCATGACGGCACCCGCCATTCGCGCGACGGAGGGGGATTTCACAGACACCGTTGTCCTTTCGTCCTGTAGATCCGCAGACTAAATCTAGTGAGCGAATTTACTTCGATGAACGGTACTCTCTCATCTGAGCGAGAGTGAGGTCAAGACCCGTGACAGAAGTATCCGCAGGTCTCGGCACCGGCAGGGCCAGCGTCGGCGCCGTGCTCGACTTCGCCTGGGCGGCGGGAGAGTTCACCGCGACCGACGCGATGGCGAGCGCGTCGATGACCCGCTCGACCGCGATCGACGCGATCGACACCCTGGTCAGCGCCGGAGTGCTGCGCGAGCTCCCCAACGCCAGAGCCGCCGGGAGCTACCGCGCCGGGCGGCCCGCTCGTCGCTTCGTGCTGGCATCCGATCTCGGGGTCGTCATCGGGGTGGATGCCGGCGACAACCACATCGCCGTCACCGTGGCCGATCCCCTCGACCGCACACTGGTGCACCACCGCACCGACCTCGACTCCACCCAGTCGCCCGCTGTCCGCCGCGCGACGATCCTCCGCCATCTGCAGCTGGCGCTCGACGAGGCGGGCGTGACCCGCGAATCGTTGCTCGCGGTGTGCGTCGGAGTCGCCGCCCCTGTGAACCGTGCGGGAATCTCACCCCCGCATCCCGACGGCTTCTGGGAGCGCACGAACCCCGGCCTCGCCGAGGCGCTCGAGGAGTGGGCACCCGTGGTCGAGATCAAGAACGACGCACAGCTCGCCGCGATCGCCGAGGGCACGGTGGGCGCGGCTGTCGGCTGCCGCGACTACGTGGCACTGCTCGCGGGCGAGCGGTTCGGCGGCGGGGTCGTCGTCGACGGCCACGTGCTGCACGGCGCGCACGGCGGCGTCGGCGAGAGCATCGTGTTCGGCCACATCATCGGGGTGGGTTCGGCGTTCGGGCTGAGCTACGCACTGCAGGACCAGGTGCGGGCGGGCGTCGAGAGCGGCGAGATCCACTCGGACTCGGCGATCGGACGCCTCGCCGCCACCGATCGCGTCGACCCGCGGATCGTGCTGATCGCCGCGGCTTCGGGAGACGCCGATGCACTGCTCGCGACCTCGCGCGTGGGTGCGACGCTCGCGCGCGTCGTGGGCGTGCTCGGCAGCATGTACGACCCGTCGCGAGTGATCGTGTGCGGTGCGGTGGCCGAGAGCGTCGATCCCGTCATCGCCGCCGCGCGCGAAGTGGTGCCGGCCGAGCTGCACCCGCCGGCCCCCGAGATCCTCGCCTCCACCCTCGGCGCCGAGGTCGTCTCGATCGGCGCCGTCGCCACGGCTCGACGGGCCGCGCGCGAGGTCGCCGTGCCACTGCTGGCGGAGCGGCGTCTCAGCGCGGCGAGCTGATCCCCGTGCGAGAGCCGGAGCTGCGGCGATCCGCGTCTGCGATCGAGATGCTTCTCGACCCGCAGGCCGACTCCGCGATCCGGGCCGAGTGGGATGCTCTCGCCGCACGCGGCATGTCGAGCCTGGCGGCGCACACATCCGCGAGCAACCGCCCTCACATCACCCTGGTCGCGCGCGTCGACCTGTCGCCGCTCGACCCGGATGCCCTGGACGGCATCCGCTCGTTCCCGATCACGCTGGGCGCTCCCCTGCTCTTCGGCTCCGGGGACAGACGCGTGCTGGCGCGCAGCATCGCCCCCAGCCCCGAGCTGATGGGCGTCCGCGAGACGATCCTCGCCGCCGTCGGGACGGGTGACGATGCCCCGCACACCGCACCGGGCGAGTGGATGCCGCACGTCGCTCTCGCCCGCCGGTTGCGCGTCGCCGACCTCGCCGAGGCGCTGGATCTCATCGGCGGCGAGATCCACGCCCACGCCCATGCCGTTCGGCATTGGGACCCCGTCGCCGGACAGATCACGACCCTCGCGGAGCTGCGTCAGCCGTAGCCGCCGACCGGCAGAGCTGCGTCGGCCTCGCGCCTCAGCGAGGCGAGGGGAACGCGTCGCGTTGCACGCGGTCGGCGACGTCCTGCAGGACTCGCAGCACACGCCTGACCGCCGTGTAGGCCAGTGCATCCGGCCGAGCCAGCACGTCGACGTGGCGGACCAGATCGACATCCGACAGGGGCCTGAGAACGAGGCCGTCCACCGCCAGAGGCGTGGCCGTGGCGCGAGGCATGACGGCGATCGCCGCCCCGGCCCGCACGACCTCCGCGGTCACCGAGAACTCGTTGATGCGATGAGCGATCCGCAGCGGCGCCCCCGACAGCGCGGCGAGATGGTCGAGCACACCTGCGAGGGGGAACCCCTCATGCACCGACACCCATTCCTCGTCGCGGAGGTCGGCGAGGGAGATCTCCGCTCGGCCGGCGAGAGGGTGACCTGCGGGGAGGGCGATGTCGAGCGGCTCCTCGACGAGCGGGATCGCGACGACCCGATCCGCCGGCCAGGGGGCGCCGTGCGCGAGCCGGTGAGCGATGACGAGATCGTGGTCGGCGGTGAGCCCGGGAAAGTCGCGGTGCGGCACGTCGGCATCGGCGAGGCGGACGGCAGGGCTCCCGTCGAGCTCCCTCAGGAGAGGTCCGAACAGGGCGAGGCCCGCGCTGTTGAACGACGACACCCGCACCGGCCGGTCGCCCGTTTCGAGGAGCGCCCCGATCGAGTCGCGTGCCGCAGTCAATGCCTCATCGACACGAGTGCTCGCCGCGGCCAGCGCCTCTCCCGCCGCGGTCAGGATCAGGACTCGACCCCGGCGCACCGTGAGCGGCAGAGTCACCGTCGACTGCAGGGTCGCGAGCTGCTGCGAGACCGCCGACGCCGAGATCCCGAGAGCGGCCGCGACGGCCGTGACGCTGCCCCGGTCGCGAAGCTCGCGGAGCAGTCGCAGATGAGTCGGATCCATAAGCTCAACCTTACGAGAACTGTAAGAAGATGCCCCTTGGTCTTCACCATCGGAATCGGCAGAGTGAGGACATGCCTCGTCGCCCCTCCCCCGATCTGCTCGTCGACGTTCTGCTGGTCGCCGTGGCGGCCGTGTGGGGCGCGAGCTTCGTCGCGGCCAAGGGTCTCGCTCTCGAGGCTGGCGTCGCCCCCGCTGTCGCACTCCGGTTCATCGTCGCGGCGATCGCTCTCGGCGTGATCTGCGCAGCGCGCCGGGAGCGGATGCCGCGCGGCCGCGGGCTCGCCGTCGCCGTCGTCCTCGGCTTCTCTCAGGCCGCCATCATCGGTCTCGAGACCTGGGGCGTCCATCTCACGTCGGCGACCAATGCCGGTCTGCTCATCAGCCTCGCGCTCATCCTCACCCCCGTGCTCGAGAGTCTCGCCGCGCGGTCGTGGCTCCCGCGCTCATACTTCGTCGCCGCCGTCGCGGCCGTGGTGGGGGTCGCCCTTCTCGTGTCTGACGGAGGACTGCGGATGCCGACGGCGGGCGACGCTCTGGTGATCGCGGCGGCGGTCGTGCGCGCTTTTCATGTGACCGCGAGCGCCAGGCTCACCCGCGACCGCCGAGACAGCACGCTCGCCGTCGTCCTGGTGCAGCTCATCGTCTGCGCCGCCGTGTCGTCAGTGGTGGCGGGCGGCGAACTGCCCGCGGCAGTCATGCGACTCGACGGATCGGGGTGGGCGAACGTCCTGTTCCTCGGCCTGATGTGCTCGGTGTTCGCATTCGTCGTTCAGCTCTGGGCGGTTCGGCGCACCTCGGCGACGCGCGCGAGCATCCTCATGGGCACAGAGCCGGTCTGGGCGCTCTCGGTCGGAATCCTGCTCGGAGGAGAGAGCGTCGGCATCGTCGGCCTGCTCGGTGCCGCGCTCATCGTCGCAGCGTCGTACGCCGGGCAGGCGATCGAGCGCCGTCACCGGCGCCGCGCGCTCGAGCCGCCGCCGACAGCAACGACGGGTGCCGCCGAGCTGCGCTCAGTCACCTGAATCCGCGTGTCCCTCGGCAGGCCCGGCACAGCGAGGACGCGAATGGACGAGTGCGGCGGCTTCTCGGGCCCCGCCGTCAGCCCCTGAGGCAGTCGCGCATGCCATTCCACGCGGCCGTCAAGGCATCGTCGAGGAGAAGCTCGGCGGGCCCCTCCAGCCACCGGACCATCGCGAGATCGAAACATGTCACGGCGAGAGCAGCCAGCGTGTGCGACTGCCGAGGATCGATGCCGCGACGGTGCAGCGACTCTTCGATGGCGCGACCGAGGTGATGACTCTGCAGAAGATCGCGCTCGTGCAACGCGGGCTCGCTGCGGATTATCGCGCGCCGACGCGCGATGACCCGGCGCCAGCCCTGAAGTTCGCGACACGCGGCCGAGAGGCCCGCCCGCACCGTAGCCGACCCGTCGCTCTCCGGCGGGACGGACTCGATGAACTCGCGCACCGCCTGAGGGAACTCGCGGTCTCTGAGGAACAGGACGTCGCGCTTGTCGGAGAAGTGACGGAAGAACGTCCGCGTCGTCAGCCCTGCCTCAGCGGCGATCTGCGGAACCGTCGTTCCCGCGTATCCCTGGCGCTCGAACAGGAGCATCGCCGCAGCTTCGAGCCGCAACGCGGCGTCAGGGGACCATCGGGGCATGCATCCATGATGACACGACGTGCCGTAAGGTGAGCAACAACGACACGAGATGTCATCAGATGCGAAGAACGGATCAGTATGCGAGACAACACGGCTGCGTGGATCGACGCGCCCTATGCCGGCCTGACCGTCCGGGACGCACCGATGCCGACGCCCGGGCCGGATCAGCTGCTGGTCGAGACGCGCGCGGTGGCCGTGAACCCCCTGGACGCGATCATCCAGTCGAACGGCACGGTCATGTACGGGTGGCTGCGGTACCCGGTGGTGCTCGGCGAGGATGTCGCGGGCGTCGTCGTCGCGATCGGCGCGGATGTGACCGATTTCGCAGTGGGCGACCGCATTGTGGCGTACGCGATGGGCTTGGAGAAAGGCAGGGATGCCGTATCCGAGAGCGGCTTCCAGAACTACGTGGCCGTCGACGCGAGCCTCGCCGCCACCCTGCCCGAGACGATGGTCTTCGAAGACGCCTCGGTACTCCCCCTGGCCGTCTCCACCGCGGCAGCCGGCCTGTTCGAGGCCGATCAGCTCGGGCTGGACTTCTCCACCCTCGGCGGGTCGGAGCCCCGCGACGAGATCGTCGTGGTGTGGGGCGGCGCGACCGCCGTCGGAGGAAACGCCGTCCAACTCGCCCGCGCGGCGGGGTACCGCGTGATCACGACGGCCTCAGCCGGCAATCACGAGCGGATGCTGCAGCTGGGGGCGGAGACGGCATTCGACTACCACGACCCGGCAGCCGTCGCGCGGATCATCGAGGCCGTGAAGGGCTCGGTCGTGGCGGGAATCCTGGCGGTCGCAGTCGGCTCGGCGGAGCCGTGCCTGAGGATCGCGCGCGCGACCCGCGCCACGAGGATCTCGATGGCGAGCCCGCCGGTGTCGTTCTACGATCAGCCCCGCCGACGCGGCCTCTCGCTCACCCGCATCCGACTGTTCGCGCGCCTCGGAACGCGAACGGCGCTGTTGCAGCTGCGAAGCCGCACTCGCGGCATCCGAGCATCGTTCATCTGGGGAAGCGCCATCGCGACCTCTCCCGTCGGCCCGGCGATCTGGCAGGACTATCTCCCCCACGCTCGCGCCTCGGGGACACACACGCCCTACCCGGAAGCGCGGATCGTGGGGACCGGCCTTCCCGCGGTGCAAGGCGCGATCGACACGCTGCGCGGCGGCGTATCCGCTCAGAAGCTCGTCATCACCCTCGACCCGGCACCGACGGAGTCGTGACGGTACCGCCGAGCGCTCCCCGCATACGGTCCGCCGGTCGCGGTGCTGAACAGGGACGGACAACACCGACAGCGCTCAGGCGTAATCGCTGTCGTCCACCGGGGAAGGTGCCGGACCCAGGTTGTCGATGGCGCCCCACAGCCCCTCCGGGACCTCCGCCTGCTCCAGCTCGTCGAGCTGCTCACGACGATGCGGTCTCGACACCCCGACGACCGTGGAATCGACCAGCGGGGACCGCAGCGAGTAGTGCAGGGCTGCGGCAGCCATCGACGTTCCATGCTCCGCGCACAGGCGCTGCAACCGCTCGGTCCACGCCAGCAGCTCCTCGCCGGCGGGCCGATAGGCGTACTGCGCACCGGAATGCGGCCCCTTGACGAGCAGACCCGAACCGAACGGCGCCGCGTTGAACACGGCCATGCCGCGTGCCTTGGCGTCGGCGAACACCGTCTCGGCCGAGTGATCCACGAGTGTGAAGCGGTTGTGGATCAGCACGGCGTCGAACACACCCGTCTCGACGTACTTCGCCATCAGCGGGACGGGAGCCGCCGCCACACCGATCGCGTCCACCACGCCGGCGCTCCGGAGTTCGATGAGCCCCTGCACCGCGCCCCCGATCGAGATCGTGTCCTCGAACGCCACCGAGTACGGGTCGTGCAGGTGCAGCAGCGGGAGCCTGTCGACCCCGAGGCGGGCGGTCGTCTCCTCGAACGAGCGGAGGACGCGGTCGCGGTCGAACACTCCCGTGTCAGGGTCCTGATCCACCTTCGAGATGACCCGCGAACCGTCCATCCCCAGCTCTCGCAGCGCGATGCCGATGACGGCCTCGGAGCGACCGGCCGAGTAGTTGTTCGAGGTGTCCACGAACCCGTGCCGGCTCGCGAGCAGGTCGATGGCGACCTCGACGGCAGCTCTCTCCTCGGCGGATCCCGGCTCCGAATGCCGGCCGAGGCCTGAGGTTCCGAGGGTGATGGCAGTCGGTTCGATCTTCATCCGCAGGGAGTCCGTTCTGTCGGGGGGCCGGTCGTCGCGGTTCTGCTGCCACTGTATCCCCGCGCTGTCAGCCTCACTCGACGAGCAGCGCGGGCTCCTCGAGCACGGAGGCCACGTCGGCGATGAAGCGGCTCATGCCGTCGCCGTCGATCACGCGGTGGTCGAACGACCCTGCGACCGTGGTGACCCAGCGGGGACGCACCTCGCCGTCGACGACCCACGGCTTCTGGCTGATCGTGCCCATGGCCACTATCCCGGCCTCACCGGGGTTGATGATCGGCGTGCCGGCATCCATCCCGAAGACACCGATGTTGGTGATCGTGATCGTGCCGCCCTGCTGGTCGGCGGGGCTCGTCTTGCCCTCGCGGGCGGTGAGCGTGAGGCGGTTCAGGGCGCGGGCGAGCTCCTTCATCGTGAGATCCTGCGCGTCCTTGATGTTCGGCACGAGCAGGCCGCGGGGCGTCGCCGCGGCGATGCCGAGGTTCACGTAGTGGCGCACCGAGATCTCGGCGCCGCCCTCGGTCTCGATCCACGCGGCGTTCACCATCGGGGTGCGACGAGCGGCCCAGATGACGGCGCGAGCCATGATGAGCAGCGGCGAGACGCGGATGTCGGCGTAGTCGGGAGATGCCTTGAGCCGCTTGACGAGCTCCATCGTGCGGCTCGCATCGATCTCCTTCCACACGGTGACGTGCGGGGCGGAATACGCGCTCTGCACCATCGCCGAAGAGGTGGCTTTGCGCACGCCCTTGACCGGGATGGACTCGGTGCGGTCATCGGATACGGGGGCGGATGCGGGAGCGGATGCCGCGGCGGATGCCGCGGCCGGCGAGAGTCCTCGGGCGAGCCCGGCCTGGGCGCTCTGCGGCGCGGGCACCGTCTCTTCGCGCACCGATCCCCACTCGGGTGTCTCGATGTTGCGGAAGACGCTCGCCTGCGAGGCGTGGGTCATGACGTCGTCGCGGGTCACCTCGCCGTCTGCACCGGTCGGCGTGACGGCCGTCAGGTCGACGCCCAGGTCACGCGCGAGCTTGCGGATCGGCGGCTTCGCGATCACGCCGACCGACGAACGCACCGGACGCTCGGCCGGGCGCTTGCGGCGCGACGTGGCGCCGCCGCCCGAGCCGTAGCCCACGAGCACCGAGCCGCCGCCCTCTTCCGGCGCCGGCGCTTCGGCCGTGGCGATCACTCCGGGGCCTGCGTCGTCTCGGGCATCCGTCACGAACGTGATGATGGGCGATCCGACTTCGACCGTCGCGCCCTCGGCGGCGAGCAGCTCGCCGACCACACCGGCGTGCGGCGAGGGCAGCTCGACGAGCGACTTGGCCGTCTCGATCTCGCAGATGACGTCGTTGATGGCGACGGTGTCACCGGGCGCGACCTTCCACGTCACGATCTCAGCCTCGGTGAGGCCCTCTCCCACGTCGGGGAGGTTGAAGTTCTGCGTGCTCATGTGCGGTCCTTTCGGAACAGCCGGTCAGTAGGCCAGCGAACGATCGACGGCCTCGAGGATGCGGTCGGCATCCGGAAGGTAGGCGCCCTCGAGCTTCGCGGGCGGGAACGGGGTGTCGTAGCCCGAGACGCGGAGCACGGGGGCCTGGAGCGCATAGAACGCGCGCTCCATGACGGTCGCGGCGACCTCGCTGCCGATGCTCGTGAAGCCCTGCGCCTCCTGCGCGTAAACCATGCGTCCGGTCTTTCGCACCGAGTTCAGGATCGGCTCGTAGTCGATGGGCGACAGCGAGCGCACGTCGACGACCTCGCAGCTGGTGCCCTCGGCCTCGGCGAGCGCCGCCGCCTGCAGCAGCGTCGTGACCATGGCGCCGTGGCCGACGAGGGTGACGTCGGAGCCCGTGCGCACGACGCGCGACGCGTGCAGGGCCGCGGCCGAACCGTCGAGCTCGACCTCGCCCTTGGTCCAGTAGCGGCTCTTGGGCTCCATGAAGATGACGGGGTCGTTCGAGGCGAGCCCCTCCTGACTCCTCCAGTACGCG
>NZ_JAGGPD010000385.1 GCF_018613995.1 Microbacterium sp. ISL-103
GGGGCTCAGCGGCCTCAGCCCCGCCCAACTGCAGCTGTCGGAATCAGCCACTCCCGAGCAGATCGCCGCTCTCGAGCACCAGTGGGGTCGCGACCGGCCGTTCATCGTGCAGTACCTCGACTGGTTCGGCGGCATCCTGCAGGGCGACCTCGGCAACAGCTGGTACAACGGCGCCCCGGTCTCCGAGCTCCTCGTCTCGCGTGCCGCGATCAGTCTGTCGGTCGCCGGGCTCGCGCTGATCATCGGCATCGTGTTCGGCTTCGGTCTCGGCGTGCTCGCCGCGGCCTACCCGACCAGCATCCTCGACCGCTCGATCACCGGATTCACGACCATCATCTCGGTGATGCCCTCGTTCGTCGTCGGCATCGCACTCGTGGCGGTCTTCGCCGTGACGCTCGGGTGGTTCCCCTCGGCCGGGTACATCCCGCTCGAGCAGGGCGGCGTCAGCCTCTGGCTCTGGCATCTGTGGCTGCCGGCCATCGCCCTCAGCTTCGACACGGTCGCCGACCTCGCCAGGCAGATGCGCGTCGGCCTCATCCAGGCGTACCGCGAGAACTACGTCACCGGTGCCCAGATGCGCGGTCTCAGCTCTCGCCGGATCTTCTTCGTGCATGCGCTGCGCAACGGCGCAGGTCCCGCCCTCACGGTGCTCGGCATGAAGTTCCCCGCGCTCCTCGGCGGTGCGGTCGTCACCGAGGCGATCTTCGGGCTCGCCGGCTTCGGCAAGTTCGCCGCCGACTCCGCCAATCGCGGCGACGTGCCGGCGGTGCAGGGCGTGCTCGTGATCGCGATCGTCCTGGTCGTGGTCTTCAACCTCATCGTCAACCTGGTGCTGGTGCGCCTCAACCCCGCATCCGCGAGAGGAGTCTGAGATGATCCGTCGCATCCTCGCGCTGCCTGCGGGCCGCTTCGCCACCGCCGTCCTGCTCGTCATCGCGAGCCTCGCCCTCTGCGGCCCCCTGCTCGCGCCGTACGATCCGCTGCTCGGAACCTCCGAGGTGCTGGCGGGGCCGTCTGCAGCGCACTGGCTGGGCCCCGCCTACCTCGGCCGAGACGTGCTCAGCCGCATCCGCGCGGGCGC
>NZ_JAGGPD010000386.1 GCF_018613995.1 Microbacterium sp. ISL-103
GGGGTGTAAAAGCCCAGCGGAGATCGCTTCGCCGACGCCCCCCGATCATCCGGACGCGTCGGCGCGAACCGCGCCGAAGCACCGGGCATGAACGGCTGGGTCGTGCTGCTCTGGTCGTTCGTCGCCGCTCTGCTGCTGATCATCGGCGGCATCTTCGGCTCGCTCGGCGTCATGGGGCGCATCACGCCTTTTCCCGAGGCCGCACCCTCTGCCACCCCGACACCCGTCGAGACGGGCATCGTCGACACGACCTACTCGGTGATGATCCTCAACGCGTCGCCCGACGCCGGGCTCGACGAGCAGATGCGAGACACGCTGATCAACAGCGGCTGGGCGGCGGATGCGGTGTTCGCCACCGACAGCGACAGCCAGGACTTCGAGACGACGACGATCTACTATGTCGCGGAAGAGGACGAGCTCGCCGCCATCGGGCTCGCCGGTATCCTCGGCGGTGCCGAGGTGGAGCAGAGCGACGCCTATGCCGATCTGAACGACACGGGCGCGAAGCAGCTCACCGTCGTCATCGGAGTCGACCGCTCGACCACGGCACCCGAGACCCCCGCCCCGTAATCGTCTGCACAGTCGGCACCGTCTCCACAGTCCCTCCGCGCGGCTTGCACTCGATGGGGTCGAGTGCCAGAATGGCGTTAGCACTCTCTCACTCTGAGTGCTAAACCCAACGTCTACGTCCAGGAGGGACGACAAAACTCATGGCAAAGATCATCGCTTTCGATGAGGAGGCCCGACGCGGCCTCGAGCGCGGCCTCAACATTCTCGCCGACGCCGTCAAGGTCACCCTCGGCCCGCGCGGTCGCAACGTCGTGCTGGAGAAGAAGTGGGGCGCCCCCACGATCACGAACGACGGCGTGTCCATCGCCAAGGAGATCGAGCTCGACGACCCGTACGAGAAGATCGGTGCGGAACTCGTCAAGGAGGTCGCCAAGAAGACCGACGACGTCGCCGGTGACGGAACCACCACCGCCACGGTGCTCGCACAGGCACTGGTCCGCGAGGGTCTGCGCAACGTCGCAGCCGGCGCAGACCCGATCTCGCTCAAGCGCGGGATCGAGAAGGCCGTCACCGCGATCACCGAGGAGCTCCTCGCCAGCGCGAAGGAGATCGACTCCAAGGAGCAGATCGCCGCGACCGCCTCGATCTCCGCTGCTGACCCCGCGATCGGCGAGCTCATCGCCGAGGCGATCGACAAGGTCGGCAAGGAAGGCGTCGTCACCGTCGAGGAGTCGCAGACCTTCGGCACCGAGCTCGAGCTCACCGAGGGCATGCGCTTCGACAAGGGCTACCTGAACCCGTACTTCGTGACGGACCCCGAGCGCCAGGAGGCTGTCTTCGAAGACGCCTACATCCTCATCGCGAACCAGAAGATCTCCAACATCAAGGACCTTCTGCCCATCGTCGACAAGGTGATCCAGGACGGCAAGGAGCTCGTCATCATCGCCGAGGACGTCGAGGGCGAGGCTCTCGCGACTCTCGTGCTCAACAAGCTCAAGGGCATCTTCAAGTCGGTCGCCGTCAAGGCTCCCGGCTTCGGCGACCGTCGCAAGGCGCAGCTGCAGGACATCGCGATCCTCACCGGTGGTCAGGTCATCACCGAAGAGGTCGGTCTCAAGCTCGAGAACGCCACGCTCGACCTGCTGGGTCGTGCGCGCAAGGTCATCGTCACCAAGGACGAGACCACGATCGTCGAGGGTGCCGGTGAGGCAGACCAGATCGAGGGTCGCGTCACGCAGATCCGTCGTGAGATCGAGAACACCGACAGCGACTACGACCGCGAGAAGCTCCAGGAGCGCCTTGCCAAGCTGGCAGGTGGCGTCGCCGTCATCAAGGCCGGAGCTGCGACCGAGGTCGAGCTCAAGGAGCGCAAGCACCGCATCGAGGACGCCGTTCGCAACGCGAAGGCAGCCGTCGAAGAGGGCATCGTCCCCGGCGGTGGCGTCGCGCTGATCCAGTCGGGCACCAAGGCTCTCGACGCTCTGTCGCTCACGGGCGACGAGGCGACCGGTGCGAACATCGTTCGCGTCGCGATCGAGGCTCCGCTGAAGCAGATCGCACTCAACGCCGGCCTCGAGCCGGGTGTCGTCGCGAACAAGGTCGCCGAGCTTCCCTCGGGCCAGGGCCTGAACGCAGCGACGGGTGAGTACGTCGACATGTTCGCAGCGGGCATCATCGACCCGGCGAAGGTGACCCGCTCGGCTCTGCAGAACGCAGCGTCGATCGCGGCCCTCTTCCTCACCACCGAGGTCGTCGTCGCTGACAAGCCTGAGAAGGCTGCAGCTCCGATGGGTGACCCGTCGGGCGGCATGGACTTCTGATCCCTCAGCACTGACAGAAACGCCCCGACCTCGGTCGGGGCGTTTCTGCGTTCACCGGCGGCGCGAACGGAAGGTCAGCGGAACAGGCTCGCCGAGTACTGGTCGGCGTCCGCATACTGCGTCGCCGCGCTGCCGAGCGAATGCCCGATCGACTCGAGCACCTGCTCGACGTGCAGCTGCGCTCCGCGCCACTGATCGGCGCACGACTGGAACGCGGTCGATGCCGTGCCCACCCACGACGACTGCAGCTGTGTGAGCTGGGACATCAACGTGGCGGCCTCTGCGTGTACGCGTTCCATCGTGGCCAGTGCTGCCCCCTGGGCCGCACCTACTGCTTCGGTGTCGACGGTGAAGACGGACATGGGAACTCCTCTCGGTTGGGGTTCCGACGATAGGAGGACGTGTCGTTCCGGAATGGCCGTGTGCGGCCGTTGCCCCGGAGGCGGTGCAGAACCCCGCGGTGCAGCGGAGACGTGCAGGGATGCTCGTCAGGGGTCGAGACGCTCGAGTGGCTGCGTGTCCTCGAGCAGGTGCGCGGGCGTCGCTCGCGACGGTGCGAGCGGGAACGTGACGGTGAACGTCGCGCCGCCGCCCGGAGTCTCGGACACGGCCACACTGCCGTGCAGTGCCTTCACGATCGACGACACGATCGCGAGGCCGAGCCCGGAACCGCCCGTCTCTCGCGCGCGCGAGGTGTCGGCGCGCCAGAACCGCTCGAAGATCTGCTCGCGGATCTGCGGGGGGATTCCCTCGCCGTGGTCGACGATCGCGATGCTGCCCGTGCCTCTGACCCTGTCGGCATCGACGACCAGCTCGATCGGGCTCTCCTCCGGCGAGAAGCGCCGAGCATTGCCGAGCAGGTTGGTGACGACCTGGCGCACCTTGTTCTCCTCCCCGAGGACGATCGGCGGGGTGC
>NZ_JAGGPD010000387.1 GCF_018613995.1 Microbacterium sp. ISL-103
CCCGCCGGTCTCCCCCGCCGTCCACACGCCGGTGAACGTGCCCGCCTGTCCGGTGCCGCTGAGGCGCTCGTCGTGCGAGATGACATCGGGCAGCATCGCCATGGGCAGCGACTGCAGTCCGGCGTAGGCGACGCCGGCGATCGCGATCGAGCCGTACATCCAGACGCCCGGCGCCCAGACCGCGACGATCAGTGAGAGCGCGGCGATCGCGAAGATGGTGCTGGCGATCGCGAACGACCGCTCCTTGCCGATCCGACGCGCGATCGCGGTCCAGGCCGGGGTGGCGATCAGAGCGGGTCCGACGAGTGCGAGGAAGACCAGGGTGACGGCGTCTTCGGATCGCAGCACCCAGGTGGCGACGTACTGCGCGCCGGCGAGCATCGTGCCCGTGGCGAGCGCCTGCAGCAGGAACGTGCCGAGCAGCGCGCGGAACGGCTGGCTGCGTCGCAGCGTCCGCACCCCCGAGGCGTACTGCTCGCGGATCCCGGTCGGGGCGAGGACGCGGGGCGGGCCATCTGCCGCGTGGTGACGTGCCGCCGTCTGCGCGGTGCGCGAGGCGACGAGCATGCCGACGCCGATCGCGACTCCGGCGACGACGCCCATGAGCAGGTACCCGGCGACCGGGTCCGCGCCCGCGCGACGGAGTTCGGGACCGCCGGCGCCGAACAGCAGGATCGCCGCGGTCAGCACGACCACCCGCCAGCCGAGCAGGCGGGTGCGCTCGTCGTATCCCGACGTCAGCTCGGCGGGCAGCGCGACATAGGGAACCTGGAACAGGCTGAACGAGGTCGCGGTGGCCAGGAACGCGAGCAGCACGCAGGCTGCGGCTGCCGTCGGACCCCACGACGGCGGAACCGCGAAGGTCAGCGCGAAGAAGAACGGCAGCGTGAGGGCGCCGACGACCATGAATCCGCGGCGCGAGCCGGTGCGGGCGTACTGACGATCCGACGCCGCCCCGATCAGGGGATCGATGATGACGTCCCAGATCTTCGCCGCGGTCACGATGAGACCGGCGGCGAGGGCGGCGACACCGAGGTTGTCGGTGAGGAAGTACGTCAGCACGAGCCCGGGAAGGGTCGCGTATCCTCCTGTTCCGAGCGAGCCGATCGCGTAGAGGGCGACCGTGCGCGCGGACAGTCGGGCGGATGCTCGTTCAGGCCGAGCCGCGGTGCTCATCGCGCCAGTGTATCGGTGCGCGAGAAGCCCTCTCCGGGTCAGATCAGTGAGAGCTCGCGCAGCTTGGCCTCGACGTCGGCGTTCGACGGCTCGACGTGGTGAGACGAGTCGGGGTAGAGCACGACGGGGATGTTCGTGCGGCCCGAGATCTCTTTGGCGACGTCGGCGGCCGACGGCTCGACGACGAGGTCGACATAGGTGTAGTCGACGCCGAGCGAGTCGAGCTGCTTCTTGGTGCGGATGCAGTCGCGGCACCAGTCGGCGCCGAACATCGTGATCGTGGATTCTGCAGGAGAAGTCATGTATCCAGCGTAGGGCCGCGTCGCTGAGCGGGCGCCGAGTCGGCGGATGCATCGAGGTCTTGTTGTGTAAGGGTAGCCTTACCTATACTCGAGGCATGAACAATGCCTGCGAGCACCTCGAAGACCCGGACTGGGAGAACATCGAAGGTGTCGTGCTCATCGCCGGAGACTCCACCGACGCCGGAGCCATCGCCGCGATCGCGGCGCGGTTGCCCTGGGATGCCGAGGGGGTCATCCTCCTCGAAGCGGCGGCTCGCATCCAGTTCCGTCACATCGACGTGCCCGAGGGGGTGTCGGTGCGCTGGCTGCTGCGAGGCGACGGCGTCCGTCAGCACGCGAAGGGCGAGCGACTCGCGAACGCGGTGCACGCCTGGTGCGTCGAGTGGACCTGTTCTGAGCCGCCACTGGACTGGACGGTCTGGCTCGGCGCACACACCCCGCCGCACGTGGCACGCATGGCGCGCAGTCTGCTCGGTGTCGCCGGCTGACAGCCCCATCGCGCCCGCACCCGCCTCGTCGAGGGTGCGGGCGCGACGGTGTCGGGGCGCGGTCTCAGCGGGTCGCGAGCACCGGAGTGCCGCCGACGGGGGCCCCCGCGCTGATCGCGTCGAGCGCGCGGCGCAGCGACGAGCTCGACGTGTGCGCCGTGTACGGGAAGTACACGACCTCGACGCCCACCTCGGCGAACTCGCGCTCGAGGCGCAGGCCCTTCTCGGTTCCTCGCCAGTCGTCGCCCTTGAAGAAGTGCGTGAACTGCACGTCCTGCCAGGAGTCCAT
>NZ_JAGGPD010000388.1 GCF_018613995.1 Microbacterium sp. ISL-103
CGCTCGGTATTGCGTGGGCGGTGGGGTTCGCGTCCGCCTTCGGCGTCGGACTGCTCCTTCGCACCGTGCCGGACATCGGCTGGTCGCTCATTCTGATCTCCGCTGCCGTCCCTGCCGGAATCGTGTTCTTCATCCGCATGGGTATTCCGGAATCCCCCCGGTGGCTAATGCAGACAGGGCGCGTTGAGCGAGCCCGGGAGATCGTATCCGCCCGAATTGGCGCGAACGTCGACCTGCCGCTCGTCACCACCACCATCGCGGCTTCGAAGTCCGGACGGCCTTCGCTCGTCCGCAACGGAATGTTCCGGAACACTTTCATCGCGTGCATGGCCTACGCCGTGGGTACGATGCCGAACTTCGCGCTCGGGACGTTCTCCCCGCAGGTGCTCACCACCCTCGGAGTGGAAGACCCGTACCTCGGCGCGCTCGGATACAACGTGTGCATGGCCATCGGCGCTTTCGCGGGCTACTTCCTCATTGATCGGTTCGGTCGCAAGACGCTGCTGTTCGGTGGGTTCCTCATCGCGGCTGCCCTTCTGGCGCCGATGGCGCTCGTCGTCAACCTGTCCCCGACGCTGTCTGTCGCCCTCTTCGCGATCTTCGCCCTCATCATCGTCTCGACAGGCAACGTCGTGTACGCCTACCCGGCAGAGCTTTTCCCGACCGAAGTGCGTGGTCGTGGCGTCGGGCTTGCCGTGGCAGCGAGCCGACTCGGATCCGCGACCGTCACCTTCTTGCTGCCGATCCTGGTCGCATCGTTCGGTATCGCCACCGCGCTGGGCGTCATCATCTGCCTGCTCGTCTTTGGTGGTGTTGTCGGCTTCATCTGGGGGCCGGAAACGGCCCGACGTGACTTGGACGCAGCCGCACGCCTATAGCCGTATTCACAGGAGGGCAGCTGACCAGCTGCCCTCCTTTCACGCGCTCCGACTACAGGAAAGAGACCCATGGCTTCAAACATCGTCACGCACGCGACCGTCGGAACAGACATTGCACGGTCGTGGCTTCTAGTCGCCGCGCACTCTGAGGAGGATCTGCGCGCAGGCGTGACCTCCGACGCCGACCAGGTCGTAATCGACTTGGAGGACGGTGTGCCGCAGGCGCTGAAGGCGCACGCCAGGGACCATGCGCGCCGTGTCTTGACTGCAGGTGCGCAAGCGTGGGTGCGCATCAACAGCGTCGAGACCGATGAGTGGCGGAAAGATCTCGATGCCCTCCGTGGCGCGCCAGGGGTGCGTGGACTGGTGGTGGCGAAGGCCGAGTCGGCGCGGGATGTTGACGCTGTTGTCTCGGCCTCCGAACTCCCCGTCATCGCGCTGGTCGAATCTGCGCTTGGTATCGCACGTGCACTGGAGATCGCGACAGCGGACGGCGTGGTGCGTCTGGCGTTCGGCAGCGGAGACTATCGCCGCGATACCGGTGCGAGTGACTCGGAACTTGCCATGTCGTTTCCCCGCAGTAGCCTCGTGGTCGCAAGTCGAGCAGCGAAGCTCCCCGGGCCGATTGATGGCCCCACCGTCGGGCGTGACCGAGAGATCATGTTCTCTCAGTCCCGTGCGGCGCTGGATCTGGGAATGACGGGAAGGTTGTGTCTGTCGGTGCACCAGGCCGCGGCTTTCAATGATCTGGCCCGCCCCAGCACCAGCGATGATGTGTGGGCGCGAACGTTCTTGCAGGAGTTCCAGCGTCGAGGTGGGGCTGTTCGGGATGGCAGTGAGCTTCCCCGGATCCATCGCGCGCAGAGCATCCAGCGGCTCGTCGCGGCATTCGGGGTACGCGACTAGACGGACAGAGGCCCCGTGGGAGTGACCCGCGGGGCCTCTGCGGGAGCAGTCCAGCGCAGCCGAGTAGTCGAACTCTCGGTCGCCGATGCTGCGGAACCAGTCGCTCACCTGGTTGCGGTCATCCGTGAACGTCAGCGACAGCTGCAACAGCAGGCGGGCCTTCTGAGGCAGGAGGTCGCCGGCCCCAATGGCACCCGACTCGGGGTCACTGTATGTTCCCTCCCCGGTGGTGCGGGTGGCGGCCACGACGGTCACGTCGGTCAGGCCCTCCAACGCGGCGTTCTGCGCGGCCGACATGTTTCCCGGGCCATGCCCTGCCGTGATGATGCCCTCAGCGTTCGAAGCGGCGCCGGTGACAGTGTCGGGGGATGCGTCGACGTAGCCGCTGATGATCTCGACACGGGCGAGATCGGCTGCGGAGATCGTGCTCAGATCGAACGGCGTCGCCCACTCAGGGGTACCGCAGTCGGTGACGCGTGCCGGTGCACGCATGGTCCGGATCACGTCCTCGTTGACAACTCCCAGAGCGCCATACGGGCCGCCTTCGAACGTGTCCATCCGGTACCCGTCAGTCTTGGTGACATCGCGAGCACTGAAGAACTGGTCGTTCATCAGCACAACAGTGCCGTAGCAGGTGGTCTTGCCACTTGCAGCGAGACGGATGGAGCTGAACACGTTCGTGTATCCGTCGTAGGTGAACGTGCCGTACTGGTGCATGGCGCCGGTTACGATGACCGGCTTCGGGGACTGGACCGTGAGGTCGAAGAAGTAGGCATCCTCTTCCAGCACGTTCGTCCCGCCCGTCACGACGACAGCATCTACGTCATCGTTCGCGAGCTGGGTGTCGATGGCACGGGACACCGTGTAGAGGATCTCATCGGTGACAGCAGAAGACGAGCCCAGCGACGCGGTCTCTACGACACTGACGTTCGCGACGCTCTCCAACTCAGGGTAGAGGTCGCCGACGATGGTGGTCAGGCCCCCGTCGACATCTTCCGCGTAGTGCTGGTAGCTGATGCGGTCTTCTGCAGTGGAGCTGAGAGTGCCGCCCGCGTCGATGACGACGACGTTCGGGAGGTCTTCGGATGCGGGTGCGACGGGGGTGGGTGTGGCATCAATCGGGGGAAGGCTTTCGGCGCCAGGGTCGCTGGTTGCGGTGCAACCGGAGAGGATGATGCCGCCGAGCGTGACGGCAGCGAGGGTGGCTGTGAGAGCGGTACTGCGCTTCATTTCGGGAACTCCTAAGAGAGGTGCACATGCACCAGGCTGTGTGTGGAAGAGCCCGTCCGGACGAGCGATGCCCACTTTCCCAAGCACCCGTTTCTTCGGTGTTACATGGAGGGCGCTTCATATGAAGTAGTTGATGCACCTCGCTCACCTGACGTTAAGGATTTCTTTCGTTTAGCGGTTCGCTGTTCGCAGTGGCGGTCGCTGCACGCAGCAGTGCGAGAAGGGCGCCGGACTGCAGGTCGGGACGGGTGGCAATCCGCAGTTGCATCGCCGGGTGTGGCGGGGACAGCGGGAGCAGAACCGTCCCTTCTTGCCGGAGGGCGGTGGCGTAGCCGGGGATTACGAGGATTCCGTAGCCAGCAGCGACCCACGAGGCCCCGTGGTAGCCCTGCATGGTGATGACGACGTCATCGAGAGGCACGCCTTCGCGGGTGAATGCGGTGAGGATCGTGTCGACCTCGATGCGTGCCCTGCCCCGGTCGGGGAGGAGGAGCCGTTCGCCTTCCAACTGGGTCCACTGAACCTCCTCCTGTTCGGCGAGGGGATGCGATGCGGGAAGGCACACATGCAGGTAATCGACGCCCAGAGGCCACGAGGTGAGTCCGTCAGGAGGAGTGGTGCTGCGGAAGATGGCGGCGTCGAGTTCGTCGGCGCGGAGCATTTCCAACTGCTGTTCGTCCCACAGCTCGTCCACGACCACGGTCACGCCGGGATGATCACTGCGGAAGCGTTGGATGACGGACGGCACCAGTCCGATGAGTGAGGACGAGTTCACTCCGAGGCGCAGCAGCTCGTTCGTGCCGCGGGCGGCTTCGTCGACGATGGTGCTGAGTCGGTGGTAGGACTCGACGATTTCGCGAGCGCGGGGGAGGAGGCTCTGCCCCGCGGGGGTGAGCACGACTCGGTGTGAGGACCGCGAGACGAGGCGGTGGCCGAGTTCATCCTCGAGCTTGCGAATCTGTTGGCTCAACGCGGGGCGGGTGATGTGAAGCCGGGCCGCTGCGCGAGCGAAGTTCCTCTCCTGCGCGACGGCAACGAAGTACTCCAGTCGGGACACTGACATAGCCGCTCCATTCAGCCGGGTCGCGCGGGACCGCGTCGGATGAGCGATGGTAACTCCATCACGTTGCTCGAATGTTTCGTCAGCTGTGAGAGAGTCGTCGGAATCGCACGGCAGGGGGACGCGTGGTTGGATTTTGGAGGAGTGCCCGGGGAGAACTGGTTCGATTCCGGCGACGGCGAGACGAGTCCATGCGGGTACGTCTGGGCTTGGAGCCACCGACAAAGCGCACGCGCGCAGGTACGAAAGCGAAGGCTCGCGCGGTGCTTGCGAATGAGTTCGCACAAAGCCGCGGCTAATCACATGAGAGTGCTCGTCGATTCGGTGAAGCGGGGGCAGGCGACTGTTGCAGCGTGGACGCTGACCCGAGCGACTATCGAGTCTCTCGGGCGGGTGAACTTGCTGCTGAATGCCGACACGGAACTCGATGTGCTGTCACGTCACGTGTCGCTGATCCGTGGAGAGTTGAAGTTCGCGCGGCACAGCGTGCACATCATTCGAGATGTCGGGGCGCTCGACGTCGGCGAGTACCTGGCGAACCTGCGGACCATGATCCGGCAGATCGGCGGGGCCATAGTCGCCCCGCCCAGCTACACCGGCTGGCGACCGCGCTTCTCGAGGAAGCGGCACCCCGCAACGGGACACGGACCAGGTACTCGCAGCTGTCCGGCGTTGCGCACAGCGAGCTAACCGGTGCGCAGATGTTCCTCAGCCCTCAGGTCGGGCTGATACTCCGCCTGTGCTTCTGGTCGAAGCGGCGCACATGGTGACTGCCACGGGGATCGTGGTCGGAGACAAGCTGCCATGTTCATGTCTCACCGTCGTCGGTGGCTGCCGCACGTTGGGACAGGGCGCTGGAGGCGGCCTTCTCACTGCGCACGGGACCGAAGTAACTAGGGCATATGCCCTGCCGAGTCATCTACCTGATGCAGGCGACGACGATGGCGTGGGTGCCGTGCCCGGAGGAAGCGCGTGATCCGCTCCCCACGAGGCGAGGAGCTGCAGACGCTCTGCAGACGGCGATCCCTTGTCTGCGGTATAGATCATCATGATGTTCCCGGGTTCCGCACTGATGGAGAACTCTTCGAAACTGAACTCGAGCGCTCCGACGACAGGGTGGTGGAACCGCTTGATCCCGGGAACATGGGTGCGTACGTCGTGCCTGGCCCAGAGGGTTCGAAAGACCTTGCTGCGGGTCGACAGCTCTCCAATGAGCGAATGCAGCGTCTTGTCCAGCGGGTGGCGCCCTGCTTCCGCTCGCATGATCCCGACGCACATGCTCGCGTACAGATCCCAGTCAGGGTAGAAGTCGCGGGAGGCAGGGTTGAGGAACTGGAAGCGAGCGAAGTTGGGGGCCGTGGCCTGGTCGCCGATGAGCGGGGCATAGAACAACCGCCCGAGGTCGTTGACGGCGACGAGATTCTGTCGCGGGTCTCGAACGAACGCGATTCCTTCGACGACGGAACCCAGGGCTTTGAGTAGGCTCGCGCGAGGTGCGTCTCGAGTGGCTTCCGGGTTGCTGCGATGGGCAGCGGGTCGGCTTCCGGCGGTTCGCGCAAGGTCGTACAGGTGCGCTGTTTCGATCTCGTCGAGCTGCAGTGCTTTGCAGACTGCGTCAAGGACCGGCACGGATGCGCTGGCGATGGCGCCTCGTTCCAGCTTCGCGTAGTACTCCTCGCTAACGCCCGCCATCGCCGCTACTTCACCTCTGCGCAGACCAGGCACGCGGCGGTTCTGATGCGCCGGTATGCCGACTTCGTGGGGGGTGAGCCGTGCGCGACGGCTCATGAGGAACTCGCGCACCTCCGCCCGGTTATCCATGTCTCGAGGATAAGCCGCCGCTGACGCGCTCAGGCATGCCCTGGCAGTACACCTCAAGACCCCTTGAAAACAGACGCATCGGAGGCCGCGCTGCCTTTGGATTGTGATCGGACCGTCGGTTCTCAGTTGAAGAGATCCCATTTAGTGGGATAGTGTCACATATCACCAGTTGGGTGCCCGCCCGATCTCCCGCGATATCTAAGACTCGATGGGCGGCGCCCGTAGAACTACCCGAACTCTCGAGGAAGAGAAGGTTCATGTCGAAAACCACCGGTACTCTCGCCGAACTGCCGTCGGAGACGCGCACCCTCGCGGTCGGCGCCGGGCGAGGCCGCAAGAGCGCGCCGCGGAAACTTCGTTCCATCGCCTGGTCCGCGGTGCCCGCCCTCGTGTTCGTCGCCATCGTCGCTGCGTGGGCAGGTCTCGTCGCCATCTTCGATATTCCTGCGTATCTACTTCCTGGCCCGGCGGCTGTCGCAGAACGGTTGGTCGTGGACTTTCCCAGCCTCTGGGAACAGACGACATCCACGCTGGTCGTGTTGAGTATCGGTCTCGTCCT
>NZ_JAGGPD010000389.1 GCF_018613995.1 Microbacterium sp. ISL-103
CGGGGGTGCCCTTGGTGAGGGTACCCGTCTTGTCGAACAGGACCGTGTCGACGGTGCGCATGCTTTCCAGTGCGAGGCGATCCTTGATCAGCACGCCCCCACGGGCAGCCCGTTCCGTCGCGATCGACACGACAAGCGGGATCGCGAGACCCAGAGCATGCGGGCAGGCGATCACCAGCACCGTGATCGTGCGGATCACCGCCGCGTCGGGCTGCCCGACGAGAGTCCAGACAATCGCGGTGATCGCGGCAGCGCCGAGCGCGAACCAGAACAGCCACCCCGCCGCCTTATCCGCGAGTCGCTGCGCCCGCGACGAGGAACTCTGCGCTTCCGTGACGAGTTTCTGGATCCCCGCGAGAGCGGTGTCTTCGCCGATGGCGGTGATCTCGACCCGCACGCCGGAATCGGTTGCGACGGTGCCGGCGATGACCGGGTCGCCATCGCTGCGCCGCACGGGCCGGGACTCGCCGGTGATCATCGACTCGTCCATGCTGGCCGATCCCTGAACGATGCGCCCATCGGCGGGGACCCGCCCGCCCGGACGCACGACCACGACACCGCCTACCTGCAAGTCCGAGGGCGCGACCGTTACGGTCGTATCGCCGTCGACCTTTTCTGCCTCGTCAGGCAGCAACGCCGCTAAGGAATCCAAGGCCGATGTCGTCTGCGCGAGCGAGCGCATCTCGATCCAGTGACCAAGCAGCATGATCACGATCAGCAGCGCCAGCTCCCACCAGAAATCCAACTCGTGGTGCAGCATGCCGAGGCTCGCACCCCAGGACGCCAGGAATGCCACGGTGATCGCAAGGGCGATCAGCAGCATCATCCCGGGCTTGCGTGCACGGAGCTCGCTCACGGCACCCGTGAGGAACGGGGCCCCGCCCCACACATACATCACGGTCCCGAGAACCGGGGACACCCAACCCACCCACGCGGCGTCGGGCAATGGGTACCCGAGCAGCATCGAGAACATCATCGAGAACCCAACCACAGGGGCCGCGAGGACCAGCATGATCCAGAACAACCGCCGGAACTGACCGACATGATCGCCGTGACCGCCGTGACCGCCGTGGCTCGTGTGACCAGCGTGCTCTGGGGGAGCACCGTGGTCGTGGCTCATCGCCGTGTGGTTATGCTCCGTTGTCGGCACGCTGCCGTGATCCTGATGCGCAGTGTGTTCGTGGTGCTGGTCATGCTGGCTCATCGGAAACTCCTTGCTCGGATGCACCCGGATCAGCCGGGCGCAAACGGATAGCGACTCAGATCGGGGAGGTCGCGAGGGTGTAGCCGGCCTCTTCAACCGCAGCCCGTACAGCCGTGGGATCGATAGGGGCGGCGCTGTGGACAATCACGCGGGATGCCCCGCCGGCATTCAGGTCGACCGTGACACCGTCGACACCATCGATGGCGTTCAGCTCATCGCTGACGCTGGAGGCGCAATGCGAGCATGTCATCCCCGCAACCAAGATCTCGGCCGAGACCGGGGCCGCGACAGGCGCGGATGCGTCAACGGATGAAGGGGCAGCGCAGCATGCGCACCCCGCATTCGCGTCCTTCAAGCCGAGTTCGATGCGATCAGTCATGATGTGCTCCTTCGAGTAGACAGACGTAGTAGTTATGAACGGACGAGACGAGCGATCGCTTCGTTGGCCTCGCGGACCTTCGCCGCAGCCACCTCGCCTCCCTCAGCACTTGCCTGAGCGACACAATGAGCGAGATGGTCACTGAGTAGCGACAACGCCACCGTCTCGAGGGCCTTCGTCGCCGCAGACACCTGCGTCAAGATATCGATGCAGTACTTGTCCTCATCAACCATTCGTGCGATACCTCGCACCTGACCCTCTACCCGGCTCAACCGCTTACGCAGATCAGCCTTGTTGCTCTCGTAGCCGTTCACTCCCAAAAACATACCCCCTAGGGGTATATAACACAATGCATGCGAGTCTATTCCCGGTCGGGAAGTGTCCGGGGCAAAGGTGACGCATAGGTGATCTGTGTAAGGTTCGAAATATGCGTCGAAGACCCCGCTTTCGTGCCGTTCGTGGCGCGGTCGGGGCCATGCTCGCTGTGTCCGTGATCGGGCTGACCGGGTGCGCGCCGGATCCGGTCAGCGATTCCTTCCTTAAGGGTGAGAACACCGGGTATGTGGCCGCCGACGGCGCGATTGTCGAGATCCCGGTGGCCGAGCGGAGCGAACCAGTCGTCTTCAGCGGCGTTACTGAAACTGGCGATGATTTCGACAGTGCCGACAACGCCGGCAAGGTCACGGTGGTCAACTTCTGGTACGCGGGGTGCGCGCCGTGCCGCGTGGAGGCGAAGGATCTCGAGAGCGTCTGGCGCGAGTACGGCGGCGAGGATGTAGCTTTCATCGGCATCAATACCCGCGACCAGGCTGACACTGCCCAGGCTTTCTCCGACGAGTTTGGCATCACCTACCCGAGCCTGATCGACGTGAACACGGCCGAGGCGAAACTCGCTTTCTCCGAGGTGGTGCCGATCCAGGCGACACCAACGACTCTCGTGCTCGACAAACAGGGACGCGTCGCCGCCCGCATCATCGGACCCATCGACGGCACCTCGATCCTCTCGACGCTCGTCAAGGACGCTCTGGCGGAGACACCATGAACGCCGACACCATCATCGGGTCCGGTGCGCTCTGGCTCGCAGTCCCCGTCGCGATGCTCGCCGGTCTCGTGTCGTTCCTGTCGCCCTGCGTACTCCCGCTGGTCCCCGGCTACCTCGGCTTCCTTGGTGGGGCGGTCGCGCCGGGCTCGAAGGGTGGCGCGACGAATGCAGTCGCGCCCCAGCGCCGTCAGCTCGTAGTCGGCGTACTGCTGTTCATCCTCGGATTCAGCGTCGTCTTCGTTCTCATCACCGCGCTGGGCGGCACGGCCGGCGTGTTCTTCCTACGCTGGGGCGACCTAGTCACACGCATCCTCGGAGTCGTCATCATCCTGATGGGGCTCGTCTTTCTCGGGTTGTTCAGTTTCGCCCAGCGGGAGGTTCGCTTCCACGTCGGCTCCCGGGCCGGAATCGCAGGGGCGCCGCTACTTGGAGTGGCACTCGGTATCGGCTGGGCACCGTGCATGGGTCCGACGCTTGCCGCGATCATCGCGCTTTCGTTCAATGCTGGCGACCCTGTCCGGGCCGGCTTCCTCGGCCTCGCGTATTCGCTCGGCCTCGGCATCCCGTTCCTGTTGGTCGCATTCGGGTTCGGTTGGGCGGCGAAGACAGCCGAGTTCCTCCGTCGTCACATCCGAGTGGTGAACGTCTGCGGCGGCATACTGCTGATCGTCCTCGGCCTCCTGATGGTGACAGGGCTGTGGACCGACATCATGTCGCGGCTGACGGCGGTGATGGGCAGCGTCATCCTCCCTCTTTGAGATCCCTAGCAAGGATGTCGCGAGTGACGACTGGAGCAGCCCTCTCTACCCGACTGCTCGTGTCGACGGCACCACTTCGTAATCCCGTGTCGGAGCTTTAGATATAGACGCCGCGGTCTTCCATGAATCGGACGGGGTTGGTGTAACCACCATTGATATAGACCTCGAAATGCAGATGGCAGCCGAAGGAGCGTCCAGTGTCACCTGCGTAAGCGATGACCTGGCCGGAGTTGACCCATTGGCCTCGACCGACGACGATGCCTCCTGGTTTGATGTGGGCGTAGCCGGTGCTGACGCCTCCGCCGTGTTGGATTCGGACGTAGTTGCCGTAGTTACCGTTGGCGCCGGCGTAGTCCACGGTTCCGGAGTTGGCGGCGTAGATCGCGGCACCGCAGCCGTTGGCCATGTCCGCGCCGTAGTGGTAGCTCGAGGAGCAGCCCTGCGAGCCACAGATCGGGGTCCGAGGACCGTAGCTTGAGCTGCGGCCGCCTCCGTGGGGCCGGACCCAACCGCCACTTCCGGCGGAGCCTCCGCCGCCACCATTGCCGCCTCCGTTGGCTGCGGCTTCGGCGGCTTCGCGTTCGCGACGGGCTCTCTCTTCTGCCTCGCGGGCGGCCACACCCGCCTGATAGCCGGCGACCGTCTGCGTGGTGGTGTCTTTCAGCGCGGCGAGCTGCGCCTGCATCGTCTCGAGGTTCGCGGCTTGCTCGTCGAGCGCGGCCTGTGCGGCGTCGGCCGCTTCTTGTGCGGCAATCATCTTCTGCTCTGCGACCTGCTGCAGTCGGTCCCGTTCGTCG
>NZ_JAGGPD010000020.1:0-1818 GCF_018613995.1 Microbacterium sp. ISL-103
CGCCGGACAAGCAGCAGACCGAAGATGATGGCCGAAGCCGCTAGTCCGGCGGCGAGCAGCGAGACTGCACCGCCGGTCGTCGCGAGTCCCGAGATCTTCTCGACGGTGTTCTCGAGTTCCAATGACTCGGTGTCTCCACTGAGCACGACAGTGGCGATGGGGCTGCCCTCAGCCGTATCGACCGTGATGTCGGAGGATGTTGTGGACCAACGCGCACCCGACCAGCGGAGGTCATCCGCGAGGGTTGCGGTCTTCTCTTCGATCCTCACGGCGATGCCGAGGGGGATGTCCTCGACCTCGACCGTGTCGCCGGGGATGACGACGACGTCACGGGCCTGCGGTTCGCCGAGGAGATCGATCCACGAGACGACGAGCGGGAACGGCGTCGCGGCGACGTCGTCTGCGCCGGTTCCGGTGACGCTCTTGGCGATGATGAGCGAGCCGCGGGATTCGACGGCGGTGTTCGTGAGAGCGACCGAGGCGTTGTCGTCTGCGCCGATGGTCACGGTGGCATCGCCCTGGTCCGTCGTGGAAACCCTCTCCCCGTCCCAGCTGGGGTGTGCCCAGGTGAACCGTGTGGCGTCCGGGAGCGGGGTTTCGCGGAGGGTGACTTGTGTTCCGAAGGCGAGCGTGTCGGGGTATGTGACGGGAGTGCCGTCTGTCGGGACGGTCATCTCGACGGACTGCGGCGTGCCTGCTTCGTCCCAGCTGGCTGTCACGGTGATGTCGCTCGGGATGTCGGCATCGTCGGGGCGGATGCCGTCGAACGACTTCGTGATGGTGAAGGTGCCCGGCGTCCAGGTGGCTTCGTTGATGACGGTGACGAGCAGCACGTCGCCCTGCTGGTCAGGGATCGTGACTCGCGCGCTGCCGTTGCCGTCGTCGATGACGTCGGTGCCGGAGATCACGATGGACCCCCAGGTGACGGTGTCGACCTGTGGCGGGTCTTGCTCGGTGAGTGTGACGACTGTTCCGGCGGGAAGTTGTTCGCCGAGCGCCACCGGCCCATCGGCAGTGATGGTGAGCTCGCGCGACTGCGGGGTGCCGTCAGCGTCGGTCCAGGTGGCTTCGACGGCGAACGGAGTGTCGGAGTCGACGGCGCCTGCCGCTTCTCCGGCAATGCCTTTGATGATGCTGATGCCGGCCGTGGAGGTGGCGGCGTGGTTCTCGACGACGACGGCAGCTGCCGGGTCTCGCCCGATGGTGACCACGGCGGACTCTCCATCCACCGTCACACCGGCTCCTGACCAGACGGGCGCACTCCATGCGATGCTCGCACCGTCAGCAAGGGGCACTTCCTCGAGTGTCACTTCGGTTCCGATGAGAAGACTTCGCCCGAAGGGTACGGGGGTGCCGTCCGTGGGCAGGGTGAGGGTGGCGGAACCGAGCGTTCCGTCTTCGATCCAGGAGGCATTGACGGTGACGGTCGCCGGGACCGCTGGGTTTTCTGCTTGGGCGCCGGTGACGTTCTTGGTCAGGGAGAAGGTGCCGACGGTGCGTTCGACGCGGTTGGTGACGGTGACGAGTGCGGGGTCTGTCGCGGTCGCTGCGCTCACGACGAGGCTGGAAGGGGAGATCGTCGGTTCGGACCAGGTCAGGGTGTCGTCGTCCGTCGGCCGCGTCTCAGTGAAGGTGACAGTCGCCCCGATGGGAAGGTCCTCGACGAGGACGGGCTCTCCTGCGACGAGGGTCACTTCGCGGTCCGGTTGCGCGGGGAAGCCGGCACCGAGTGCGGAGGTATCGATCTGCGTCTTCACCGTGTAGGTGCGGTCGTCGTCGACGAGGCTCACCGCGCCGCCGGTGACCTCTTTGACCAGG
>NZ_JAGGPD010000020.1:1864-2747 GCF_018613995.1 Microbacterium sp. ISL-103
GCCGCAAAGACGGGTGTGCCGAACGTGACTCCCGGCACTGCGGGGAAGGTGGGTTCGGTGAGTTCGAGGGTCCACCCTGTACCGCGCGCGTTGAGTCCGCTGACGGGTGCGCCGTTCAGAGGAATCTGCAGGTCGTACTCGTTCTGCAGAGTGCCGGTGGGGTCGATCTCGCGGACGTGGACGGTGAAGGCGGTGGTCGCGGGGACGACAGCCGCGGCAGTGGTGTCGGTGAGGGTCTTGTCGATGGCGACGGAACCGCGGGTGACTCCCTGTCCGGTGCCGCTCCCCCTGTTGTTCTGGGTCGTGGAGGTGGCGATGCGGATCCCGGCGCCGGCGATCTCGTTGCTGTACGTGGTTCCGGGCGCGTCCATGCCGCCGCTGGTCGTGCAGGTCGTGTAGGTGATGACGTACTGGTACTCGCGGCTGAAACCGTCGCTGGTGCCACCGGGTGTGGGGAGGTCGACAGCTTCGATGTCGAGGGTGATCTGCTGACCATCCGTGGTGGCGGTCGTCGCGCCGGTGAGGTCGACGGGTGCGAGGCCCCCGTTCTGGATCTGGTCCCGCGCCTCGACGCGGAGGCCGAGCTGTGCTGCGATCCCCGAGGTGGGATCGCCCGCTTCGCACACCTGCTGGGAGGCGGAGAGGGTGTCGGTCAGCGTGAGGACGGCTTCGTCTTCGATGAGCTCACCGGGGAGGGTGACCGTCCAGGAGATGGTGGTCTGAGGCATGTGCGGAACACCGTCAAGGACGGTGGTCGCGCTGTTGATGCGGCCGGACTTCCCCTGGGCGCGTGCGGGAACGCGTGCAGCGCTGCTGGCGGTCTGTCCGTCGACCGCGACGTCGTTGCTGTACGCGGTGTTGACGTTCGGGAGGTCGGTGGCGG
>NZ_JAGGPD010000390.1 GCF_018613995.1 Microbacterium sp. ISL-103
CGCAGCTCTCGCGCACGACAACCTCCTGGACACCGTGCCCGGGGCAGACGAAACCGTCACCCAACTCGACGACGTCGCTCTCACGTTCAGCGGGGAACTCATTGACTTCAGCCAGGCAAGCTTCGCCCAAGTGCAAGGACCCGACGGCCTCTTCTACGAATCCAGCTGCTCCACCATCGACCGCAACATCCTCACCACCCCGGTCGCACTCGGAGAACCCGGCGTCTACACCGTGCTTTGGAACGCCGTCTCCAGCGACGGTCACCCCATATCCGAGAGCTTCACGTTCACGTACGCTCCCACCGGCATCGAGCCAGGGCTGGGATGGGACCAACCAGCATGCGGGAACGAACAATCACGGATGCAACCGGCAAAGGCGTCGCCCTCTGCTGTGCCAACTACCGAACCTCCCGCAGCGGACACCCCTGCCCCGGCGGCATCCGCAGGCGAGAACGAGGTGGCTTCGATCGCGATCCCGCTCATCATCGCCGTGGCTGTCATAGGTGCCGCGGTGATCGCCACCACCGTTGTCGTACGGCAAGTGAAAAAGAACAAACACAACAAGGTGAGCCCCGACATCCACACGGACCCGAAAGCGTGAACTTCGTGTCAGGACAGTCGAACTCGAATTCGATGCGACAGATATGGGCCACTGATCAGAGATCACGAGCGAGTCGGCGCGACTTCGGCGGCCACGTACGGCCGATGGACCAGACGGCGGGCAATGCAAGCGTGGCCAATCTGCGCGCCCATGGCAGCAGAATCCACGAAGCCGAGCTCGAGGAGAGGGCACAGTGAACGGACGACTCGTCTCTGCGGCTACGGAGGCGGCTGAAGAATGCGGTTGTGCACCCACGCCCGCCGAACGCGACTCGTTCTGGAAGCTGAGTGTTACTCGACGTGGCGCTTTCGGGCTCGGCACGCTCGGTGTCGCTGCATTCGCTGCACTCGGCATCGGCTCCGGCGACTCAGCGGCGTACGCTGCGTCGTACCCGAGTTGGGACGATGTGCAACGCGCCAAGAACAACGAAGCTGCCAAGGCTGCCGAGATCACCCGAATCGAAGGGCTGATCCAGTCCTTGACGCGGAAGGTCGCTGAGACTCAGGTTGCTGCCGATACAGCCTCCGACGAGTTCTATGCAGCGCAGCAGGAGTACTTCGCTGCGATCACGGAAGCTCAGAGCCTGCAGGCGCAGGCGGACGAACAATCAGCGATTGCCGAAACCTCTGCGCGCAGGGCCGGTCAAGTTGCGGCACAGCTGTATCGCAACGGTGGAGACGATTCAGCACTTCAACTGTTCTTCTCCGGTTCCGCGGCCAACGCCGATGAGCTCCTGTCCCGCCTGGGCACCATGGACAAGCTGCCCGAGTACAACCGATCGGTCTACGATGACGCAATCCCGGCGCGCAATAACGCCCAATCGCTTACCGATCAGCCGAAGGTCGCACGCGACGAACGGGACCG
>NZ_JAGGPD010000391.1 GCF_018613995.1 Microbacterium sp. ISL-103
TCGTGGCGAGCTCGGCCTCGGAGATCTCGCCGTCGGTGACGAACACGGCGATCGCGGGGATCGCGTCGCTGTCGTTGAACTCGCCGAGGAGCTGCTGCACCTGGGTGGCATCCGCGGATTCGGGGAGGTAGCTCGTCTGATCGTTCGACGACACCTCGTCGACCTTGCCGAACAGCGGGCCACCGAGGCCCGCTCCGACGAGCCAGACCAGGATCAGTGCGACGGGGATGAGGACACGCACCCAGGAGTGTCGACGTGAACGCTCACGGGTCGGCGGGGTGGGCGCGTGCTCAGGGCTGGACATCGGGTTCCTCTCGGGGGAAGGGCAGATCGGGTCGACGCGGGTGCTCAGGAGACCCAGGCGAGGATGAGGATCATCGTCGCGAGGAATCCG
Source organism: Microbacterium sp. ISL-103 (assembly GCF_018613995.1). Classification (GTDB taxonomy): domain Bacteria; phylum Actinomycetota; class Actinomycetes; order Actinomycetales; family Microbacteriaceae; genus Microbacterium. The sequence continues at coordinate 395 of NZ_JAGGPD010000391.1, forward strand.
GCGAAGTAGTTCAAGGCGATGAAGCGCCGCCAGGCGCGGTTGGTTCCTGCGGACGTCTCATCGGTGACGTTCCACCAGGGTGCGGCGTTCACGATGTACGGGAGCGCGAGGGCTGCGCCCAAGGGAGCGGGCCACGACGTGAAGAGCATCGCGATGCCGGCCAGGGTCCAGAGCGCGATCGACAGCCGCACGGTCGCGCGTGCTCCGATCACGGTGGCGATCGAGCCGATTCCCCCCTCGCGGTCGGGTGCGATGTCCTGCACCGCGCCGAAGGCATGGGCGGCCATGCCCCACAGGAAGAATGCGACGAGGACGATGACGGCGGTGGGCGTGACCGCGCCTTCCGCCAGCGTGAGACCGACGATCGCCGGGGTCACGAAGTGCAGACTCGAGGTCGTCGAGTCGAGGAACGGGCGCTCCTTGAACCGCAGACCCGGGGCCGAATAGGCGATGACGGCGAAGACGCTGACGGCGAGCCAGATCCACGACACGGGGTTTCCGACCGCTACGAGGTAGACGAGGAAGGGCACGTTGGTCACCACCGCGGCCCACAGCGTGGCGCGATGGATGCGGGGTGAGAGCAGCGCCCCCTCGATGCCGCCCTTGCGCGGATTCGCGAGATCGGAGGCGTAGTCGAACACGTCGTTGATGCCGTACATCGCGAGGTTGTACGGCACGAGGAAGTACAGCGTGCCGATGATCAGGGTGAGATCGATCTCTCGCGTGCTGAGGAGATACGCGGCGGCGAACGGGAAGGCGGTGTTGATCCAGCTGATCGGCCGCGACGACAGGGTGATCTGCGCGATGTCGCGACCGACAGATCCGCGGGTGGGGGCGGTCATGCGAGCTCTCCATCCGCTGATCGGGCGTCGGAGCGCGCGCGGCGACGGGCGCGGAGCGCCGCCCACAGCGCGGGCAGCAGCACCGCACCTGCGAGCGGGTAGGCGAAGTCCTCGAGGGGCGCGAGCCCGATATGCACGCCGAGCAGGTGATCGGGCGAGTAGTGGAACAGCCCGGTGGCGATCATCACCGAGTCGAAGACCGCGGTGAGGGTGAGCAGCACCGCGACGGTCACCGCCATCGCGCCCAGGTGCGCACGGCGTCGACCTGAGACGATCGAGAGTGCGATCGCTGCCACCACTGCGGCGCCGACGAACCACGCAGAGAGCTCGACGTAGGTCACGGTCGAACCCCCTCGGCCGAGCGTCGGCGACGCCTGGTCAGGATCCGCGCGGCTCCCGTGTAGGCCACCATCGTGCACACCACCAGGAAGAGCAGGAACACCGGCTCTTCGATCGGGAGTTCAGGGGCGAGGACGATGCCGGTCGCGACGGCGGCCTCGCCGCGGAAGAAGATGCCGCCGGCGATGCCCGCGATGTCCCACGCGAGGAAGAACGCGAGACCGACGACGGTGACGATGGCAGCGGTCATCGCATCACGCCAGAAGAAGAGCCGGTAGCGCCAGTCGAGCAGCAGCATGCATCCGAGGAAGACGAGCAGCAGGGTCAGGTAGAGGAACCCCATCACGCGGTCCCCTTCGTCGACGGGGCGTCGGCGGAGACCTCGAGAGGCCCACTCGAGTGATCACCGCGGATGCGCTTCAGCACGATCTCCGCACTGATGAGGCACATCGGCACGCCGACCCCCGGTGCGGTCGTGGCACCGGCGTAGTACAGACCCGAGACACGTCGGGATTCGTTCTGAGCCCGGAACATCGCGCTCTGCGACAGGATGTGGGCCGGCCCCAGCATGCCTCCACGCCAGGAGTTGTAGTCCTCGAGGAAGTCGGCCGGTCCCTTGGTCTCACGCACCACGATGCGTTCGCGAAGGTCGTCGATGCCTGCCCAGCTCGCGATCTGATCGATCGCGGTATCCGCCGCCTGCTCGATCGCCGCGGAACCGCCGCCCTCTGACCCGCCGCCGCCGAGCGCGGTGTCGGCGGGGATCGGCACGAGCACGAAGAGGTTCTCATGCCCCTCGGGCGCGACCGTCTCGTCGGTCGCGCTCGGTCGGCCGACGTAGGTCGACGCGGGCGAGGGGATCGCGGGCGCATCNNTCGAAGTTGGCATCCCAGTCGTCGGTGAAGAACAGGGAGTGGTGGGGCAGTTGCGGGAGAGCCCCGCGGACGCCGAGCATGACGAGCACTGCACCCGGGCCGCTCGTGCGCTTCTGCCACCAGGAATCGGGATAGGTGCGAAGGTCGGCGGGCAGAAGCGCGGTCTCGGTGTGGTGCAGGTCGGCCCCGGAGACGACGATGTCGGCCTCGGCGGTGTGCGAGACGCCGTCGGAGTCCCGCCACTGGATGCCCGTCGCCGTGGCTTTGCCGTGCGCGGTGCTCGTGCGTATCGAGGTCACCTCGGCATCCGTCACGATCCGCACTCCGGCACTCTCGGCGAGGTCGGCGATCCGCTCGACGACCCGCCAGAACCCGCCCTGCGGGTAGCTCACGCCCTCGTCCAGATCGAGGGCGCTCATGAGGTGGTACATCGCGGGAGCGGTGCGGGGATCGGTGCCGAGGAAGACCGCCGGGTACCCGAGCAGCTGACGGATCATCGGATCGCGGAAGCGGCGCGCGGCGAAGGACTGCAGGCGCGTGCCCAGCAGCGTGAACAGACGCGGAAGTGCCCGAAGCACCTCGGGGGTCATCAGCGTCCGGAGTCGGGTGAACGGGTTGTAGAGGAAGTACCGCTCGGCCATGACCCGCGCATCGTGCGCCGAATCGAGATAGGCATCCAGCGCGTCGGCGGCGCCGGGCTCTCGAGACTCGAACAGCCGCGCGACCTCGGCACGCCCGGTGGGAACCGTGACGGCGGGCGACGGGCGTCCGTCCGGCGCGGGAGCCCGGAACACGCGGTATCCGGGGTCGAGGAGCGTGAGGTCCAGCTGATCCCGGGTCGAGGTGCCCATCATCGCGAAGAAGTGGTCGAACACCTCGGGCATGAGGTACCACGACGGCCCGGAATCGAAACGGAAGCCGTCGCGCTCGATGGTGCCGGCCCGGCCGCCGATCCTGCTGTTCTTCTCGTAGATCGTCACATCGTGACCGTCCCTCGCGAGCAGTCCGGCCACGGCGAGGCCGGCCACTCCGGCGCCGACCACCACGACGCGGCCCATCGGCCGCGCCCCAGCGACGCGACCAGCACCGATCGCCCGGCGAGCAGCGCCTTGACAGGATCGGGCACGCGCACCCTGCGTTCGTACAGTGTCGCCGCCGGGGTCTTCGCGACCCGGCGCGTGAGCGCCCCGAACAGCGCATGCGCGCTGCGCACGGCGGCACGAGCATCCTTGGGCAGCAGAGGGATCGAGCGAGCCGCGTCGTCGAGCTGCGCGG
>NZ_JAGGPD010000392.1 GCF_018613995.1 Microbacterium sp. ISL-103
TCGTCCTTGTCGAACGTGGTGACCTTGAGCGCGGTCAGCCACTTCGTCGCCGACACGTATCCGGAGAGGCCGGGAACCACCATGCGCACCGGGAATCCGTGCTCGAGCGGCAGCGGCTCGCCGTTCATGCCCACCGCGAGGATCGCGTCGAGGTTGTCGTCGGTCAGCGCCGACAGCGGGGTGCTGGCGGTGTAGCCGTCGACGCTCTTCGACAGCACCATGTCGGCACCGGACTTCACGCCGGCCTTCTTCAGCACGTCGCGCAGCGGCACACCGAGCCACTTGGCGTTGCCGACGAGTTCGCCGCCGACCTGGTTCGAGACGCAGGTCAGCGTGATCACGTACTCATCGAGACCCATGTCGAGGATGTCCTGGAAGCTCATCTCCACCCGCTGATCGACCATGCCGTCGATCACGAGTCGCCACGTGCTCGGGTCGATGGTCGGCACGGTCAGGGCGGTGTCGACGCGGTAGAAGTCCTTGTTCGGGGTGAACAGCTTGCTGAGCCCCGGGATGTCGAGTTCGGCGCCGTTCGGCACCGGCACGGTCGACTTCGGCGACGGGAGCTTGAGGGCGTCGCGGATCGACGCGACAGAGGCGACGGTCATGCTGACGGTGCGCGAGGCGATGCCCACCACGACGGCCGAGACACTGGCGATTCCCGCGAGGATGAAGAACTGGCGGCGTCCCATGGCCTTCGGGGACTTCTCGGCATCCGAGTTCCCATCCGAGCCCGAGGTCTCAGGATGCTCCGCGTCGATGCTCTCGCCCTTGCGGTCGACCATCGCAGCGGGAACGGCCGAGACCTTCCACGTCTTCAGGCGGCGGATGAGCAGCCACAGGATGACGGATCCGGCGATCGTGCCGAGAACCGGGGGCAGGAAGGCCAGCGGGGTGACACCCGCCCTGGTCACGATCGCCGCGGTGGAGAGCGCGCCAGCGACCACCAGGGCGATCACGCCGAGCGGGGGACGGAGCAGCTGAAGGATTCCGGCGATCGCCGATGCGATCACCACCGCGAGACCGAGGCCTGCCAGCAGCGCGATCTTGTCGTACTCGCCGAAAGTGGCGATCGCGAACTCCTTGAAGGGCTGCGGCACGATGTCGATCACGAAACCGCCGACCGCGAGGATGGGGCTCGCCGACCGCGCGAAGATCAGCGCGAACAGCTCGGCGGCAGCGAGGAAGACCGCTCCGCTGATCACACCCGAGAGTGCGCCCCAGAGGATGAATCTCTTGCCCTTGCTGCGCTGTGGGTCTTTGCTGCGCTGTGCCATGATCTGCTCCTTCGCACCGCCGACGGTGTGGTCAGCGGTTGTTCGGAGCCGACGCGCGAACGGATGGTCGCCTCGCGGGCGGGAGGTCGCTCAGAGACGGCGCGCGGTGATCGTGTCTCGGTCCTGCGTCTCGCGCAGCGTGCGAAGGCATCGCGAGCAGAGGATCTCGACGCGTCGCGGGTGGTTCTCTCCGCAGACACAGTCGACCGAGACCCGCCATTTTGCTTTGCGTCCGCAGGCGGCGTAGGCCTCGTCGTCGCCGTGGTCGCACTCGCAGAGCTGTCGTCCGCGGTCGAGACCGGGCACCTCGACGAGGGTTCGCTCGAGGTCCGAGACCGGGGGCTGCTGCGTCTTCACCACCTGCCGATGTTCCCAGGCTCGCGCTGCCGCGCGCAACACCGCCGCTCCCGCGTGCGCCGTGCCCGCCGTGCGCCACTCCGGATGAACAGCCGACAACGACGGCGGGAAGCGCGGGTCAGACCTGCACGACGTGGGGAGGCGGCGGCGGCGCGAGTTCGCGCTGCGGCACACCGTGGGCCTCGCGGTGCAGGCGCTCCATACGGCTGTCGAGCTCGGCGGCCGCCTCGGCCGCGTCGGTCAGACTCTCGACGAGGTGCGACGGCACCTGGTTCGAGAACTTGTAGTAGATCTTGTGCTCGAGGCTGGCCCAGAAATCCATCGCGATCGTGCGGAACTGCACCTCGACCGGCACCGAGAGGGCACCCGTCGACAGGAACACCGGCACCTCGATGATCGCGTGCAGACTCTTGTACCCGTTGTCCTTCGGCGTCGCGATGTAGTCCTTCACGGTGCGCACGGTCACGTCGTCCTGCGCGGTGAGCAGATCGAACAGGCGATAGACGTCGGCGACGAAGCTGCAGGTGACGCGCACTCCGGCGATGTCGGTGATCTCGGTGCGGATGCGCTCGAAGTCGGGTTCGGCGATGCCCTTGCGTGCGATCTTCTCGACGATGCTGTCGGGAGTCTTCAGCCGGCTCTTGACGTGCTCGATCGGGTTGTAGGCATGGTGGTGGGTGAACTCGTCACGAAGGATCGAGATCTTCGTCTCGACCTCCCGCATCCCGAACTCGTATTCGCGCAGGAAGCGCTGGAACTCATCGCGGAGCTCCCGAGTCTGCTGGATGGCGTCGTCGGTGACCTGAAGGGACGTCATGTCTTCGACGTTACGCGTTCGTGATCGGAACGGGCTGTGCATCGTCGATGGAATCCAGAACCTTGACGATGTCGGATCCCAGGTCTAGAACGGAGCACATGACCAGTGCAGGAGAGAAGTGGACGACAGCGTACGTCGAAGCGTGGAAGTCGAACGATCCGCAGCAGATCGCCGCACTCTTCAGCGAAGACGCGATCTACCTCACCAGCCCCGATGCTGAGCCGCGTGTCGGCAGAGCGGACATCGTCGCCGGGTGGCTCGAAGACCTCGACGAACCGGACACATGGTCGTTCGACTGGTGGATAGTGCGGGAGGACGCGGAGTTCGTCGTGATCGAAGGGCGCACGAAGTATCCGGCAGAACGCGACTATGTGAACCTCTGGATCGTCCGACTGGATGCGGAGGGGCGAGCGACCTCCTTCACGGAGTGGTACATGCCCCGGCCTCACGAAGCGTGAAGCCGGGTCTGGCGGCCGCCGTAGGGATTCCGTTAGGGACACCCGAGCACCCGTAGGGATTCCGTGAGGAACCCGTGAGGAAGCCGTTCGCAGGCGTAGTGTCGCCCGACGTGTCAGATGAAACCAGGGACAACCTCGACGCTCCTCCTCGCGTGAAGCGCATCCTCATCGGCGACCCGCTGACGAGCGCACAGGTCGATGATCAGCTGCTCCCCAAGAAGATGGCGCTGCCGATCTTCGCGTCGGATGCACTGAGCTCGGTCGCCTACGCGCCGCAGGAGCTCGTGATGATCCTGCTGATCGGCGGGCTCACGTTCCTGTCGTTCACCCCGCTCGTCGCGATCGCCGTCGTGGTGCTGCTGATCGTGGTGGTGCTCAGCTACCGCCAGCTCATCAGGGCCTACCCGTCGGGCGGCGGCGACTACGAGGTCGCCTCGAAGAACCTCGGCGAGATACCGGGCGTCATCGTCGCGGCAGCCCTGCTGGTCGACTACGTCCTGACGGTCGCGGTCTCGGTGGCATCCGGTGTCGACAACATCATCTCGGCCGTGCCGGGGCTCGATCCGCTGCGGGTCGAGCTCGCCGTCGGCTTCGTGATCCTCATCATCATCGTGAACCTGCGGGGCGTGCGCGAGGCGTCGCTCGTCTTCGCGATCCCGACCTACGTGTTCATCGCCTCGGTCGGTTTCATGATCGTGACCGGACTCATCCGCACATTCCTCGGCGATGCGCCGGTGGCCTCCAGCGCCGAGTTCGCGGTGCACTCCGAAGACCTCGGCCAGGCCGCCGTGATCCTGCTGATCCTCCGGGCGTTCTCGAGCGGATGCTCGGCCCTCACCGGCGTCGAGGCCGTATCGAACGGCGTACCGGCGTTCCGCACTCCGAAGGTGCGCAACGCCCAGTCGACGCTCGTGCTGATGGGATCGATCGCCGCGTGCCTGTTCGCCGGACTCACCGCCCTCGCGTTGATCACCGGCGTGCACTACGCCGAGAACCCGTGCGACCTGATCGGCTTCGACTGCTCGAACCCGCAGCCGAGCCTCATGGCGCAGATCGCCTCGGCGACGTTCGGTGGCGGCAGCATCCTGTTCTTCATCGTGCAGGCGGCGACGGCCTGCGTGCTGCTGCTCGCGGCCAACACCGCGTTCAACGGATTCCCCCTGCTCGGCTCGGTCCTCGCGCGCGACGGCTACGCCCCGAAGTCGCTGAACACCCGTGGCGACCGCCTGGTGTTCTCGAACGGCATGATCGTGCTCGGCATCGCCGCGATCGTCGTGCTCGTGGTGTTCCAGGCGAAGCTGACCACGCTGATCCAGCTGTACATCATCGGCGTCTTCGTGTCGTTCTCGCTGGGGCAGATCGGCATGGTGCGGCACTGGCGGCGCGTGCTCCGTGGTCCGGCGGAGAAGACGCCGGGGTCGGGGATCGACGGCGCCTCGGCATCCGACCGCCGCTCGGCGAAGATGGGCCTGGTCATCAACTCGGTGGGCGCCGCGATGACGGTGGCCGTGCTGCTGATCGTCACGATCACCAAATTCACGCATGGCGCGTATCTGGTGTTCTTCGCGATCCCGGTGCTCGCGTTCCTGATGATGGGCGTCAAGCGCTACTACCGTGACGTCGAGCATGAGATCGCGATCGACGACACCACGAAGTTCGGCGCGACGGGCGACCTCGCGATCGTTCTCGTCAATCGCCTGCAGAAGCCCGTCATCAAAGCCATCGACTATGCGATCGCCGCCAAGCACGGCAAGACCCTGGCGGTGCACGTCGCCGTGGCATCCGATGATGCCGCCACCCTGCAGAAGGAATGGGCCGACCATCTCGTGCCGATCCCGCTGGTGATCGTCGAGTCGCCGTATCGCTCGTTCGCGCAGCCGGTGACGCAGTTCATCAAGCAGTACCGCGAGAAGCACGGATCTTCGGTGGTGACCGTCTACCTGCCGCAGTACATCGTGGGTCACTGGTGGGAGACCTTCCTGCACAACCGTCGTTCGCGCCGCCTGGCCAACCAGCTGATGCTCGTGCACGGTGTGTCGATCACTCTCGTGCCGTGGCTGCTCGACTCGTCGGAGCTGATCTACGGGCGGCGCTCGCGTCCGCTGCCCGGCCAGGAGCGCGCAGGTCGCCCGGTCGTCGTGAACGGTCGCCGCGCGCACCGACCCGAGGGTCCGCCCGAGAGCTGACCCCGCTCCCGGTGCCCGAGCGCCGTCTCGCTCTCCGGTCGCAGTTCGTGCCGTTCCCGAGCGCCGTCTCGGTTCCCGGTCGCAGTTCGTGCCGCTCACGAGCGATCTCGGCGGCACGAAGTGCGACCCGAGCGGGCAGCAGACGGATGCTGGCCGCTCAGCCGCTCCGTAGGCTGGGGCGATGAGCGAAATGCCGCACGCCGACGTCTGGCCCGTCCGCACCGAGCGGCTGCAGATCCGGCCGATGACCGCGCCTGACGTCGACGTGATGTGGGAGTGGCGCCGTCTGCCCGACGTGAACCGCTGGCTGGGGCTCGCGCCCGACACGATCGAGGCGTTCCGCGAGCGCTACCTCGACCCCGAGCGCCTCGCCTCGATGTTCATCGTCGAGCTTCTGCCGGCAGATGGCACCGCAGCCTCGACCCCGATCGGCGACGTCATGGTCAAGGTCGGCGACGCGTGGGCGCAGCTCGAGGTCGCCGATCAGGCGAAGGGCGTCGAGGCGGAGCTCGGCTGGGTGCTCGATCCCGGCTACACCGGACGCGGCTACGCGACCGAGGCGATCCGAGGCGTGATCGACGTCTGCTTCGGCCCTCTGGGGCTACGCCGGGTGCACGCCGGGTGCTTCGCCGACAACGAGCCGTCGTGGCGCCTGATGGAGCGGCTCGGGATGCGCCGCGAGGAGTTCAGCCGCAAGACCGCGCTGCACCGCTCGGGCGAGTGGCTCGACGGCATGAACTACGGCATCCTCGCGGAGGAGTGGGCGGTCAGCTGACCGCTCCTGCGTCTGCGCTCAGCCCGAGACGAGCGCGAGCACCAGCGTCGCGACGAGCACCGTCGGCACCGCCACGATCGCACCCCAGAGCATCAGGCTGCCCCAGCGGATCTCGACGCCGAGCGACACCACGCGATGATGCCAGAGCAGCGTGGCGAGCGACGCCCACGGGGTGATCAGCGGGCCGAGGTTCACCCCGATCAGCAGCGCCATGAGCGCGACCGGGTCACCGGCGGCGGGTTCGAGGATCAGGTAGGCCGGCAGGTTGTTCACGCCGTTCGCGGCGAGCGCGCCCGCAGCCGAGAGCCGCAGCAGCTCTGCCGGCGCGTGTCCGCTCGTGGCCAGCACCGACAGGAAGTCGAGGAGGCCGTCGGCGTGCGCGGTCTCGACCACGACGAACAGCGCGGCCGCGAGCCCGATCGCCTGCCACGGCACGAGAGAGAGCCGCAGCACGTGCCGGCGTCGGATGCCGAAGAGCACGATGAGAGCCAGCGCGGCGACGGTCGCAGGTATCCAGACGTCGTGGGTCAGCGCGAGCAGCGGCATCAACAGCAGGAGCACACCGGCGGCGCCCCAGAAGAGCACGCGGTCGGACGGCTCTCCCCCGGACGGCACCCGATACCCGCCGAAGAGGGTGCGCCGGTGGCGAAGAGTCAGCACCAGCACGGGCACGAGCACGCCCACCAGCGTCGGCGCCCAGCTCAGCGCGAGAAACGAGAGCGGGTCATCGCCGATCGCTCGCGCGGCCAGCAGATTGGTGAGGTTCGAGACGGGCAGCGCGAGGGACGCCGTGTTCGCGAGCCACACGGTGACGAGCGCGAAGGGCAGCGGCGGGATGCCGACACTCTGCGCCAGTACGACGACGACAGGTGTCACGATCACCGCGGTGGTGTCGAGCGAGAGGAAGACGGTGCTGATCACCGCCAGCACCACGACCGACGCCCAGAGCAGGATGACCCGACCCTGGCCCCATCGGGCGAGGCGCTGCGCGATCACGTCGAACACCGCCGCATCCCGGGCCAGCTCCGCGACGACGGTGATCGCGACGACGAAGCCCAGGACCGGTGCGATGCGGGCGCCGAGCGCCTCGGCATCCGCAGTCGGCAGGAGCCCCGTGACGACGCAGAGCAGCGCGACGGCGACGAGCGCCAGGACGATGATCGTCCCCGCTCCCCCTCGCCGTCGCGTCGCACTCACTCGCTGAGTGTAGATCCACGCGGTGCGTGACGCTCAGTCCTCATCCCAGGGCAGCTTCACCACCGGAAGGATGTAGATGCGCCCCATCACGGCGCTCGGATGCTTCGCCATGAAGCTCGCGGCCTCGTCGATCGACTCGGCGGTGAGGATGTCGTAGCCCGCGAACCACTCCTTGAACTCGGGGAACGGCCCGTCGGTGACGAGCACCTTGCCGTCGCGCACCGCGACCGACNNATCCGCCCAGTCTTCGAGCAGGCGCTGGTCCTCTCCCTGCGGCATCGTGCCGCCGGTGGGATCGGTCATGTGGATCACGAGGTACTTGTTGCTCATCTGCTCTCTCCGTTCGTCGAGGTCCCGGGCGTTCCGGGGGTGGGTGGCGTCGCGATCTCGTCGCGGCGCCGGGTCAGGTGGATGATCTCGGCGGCGTTGTCGGCCAGCGCGATCGCGTGCTCGTACGCATCGCGGGCCTCTGCCTCGCGACCCGCGGATCGCAGCAGTTCGGCGCGCGTCACGTGGAACCCGTGGAAGTCGTCCAGTGCGTCGCGAAGCTGCTCTACGAGCGGCAGCGCCCGCTCGGGTGAGTCCCGCTCCGCGAGCGCGACCGCCTTGCCGAGGACGACGACCGGGCTGGGGTCGATCCGCTCGAGCTGCTCGTAGAGTGCGACGATGCGCGCCCAGTCGGTGTCGGCGGCATCGTTCGCCCGCACATGCACCGCGTTTATCTCGGCCAGCAGCCGATGGCCACCGGGCGTCGCAGGCAGCGGCCC
>NZ_JAGGPD010000393.1 GCF_018613995.1 Microbacterium sp. ISL-103
CGCACTCCTCGAACGACTCCATGCGCGACGGCGACACGCGCGCGGCCTCGGCGGCGAGGTCGTGCAGCGGGGCGTCGGTCGATGGAGGCATCACGCCGTACCACTCGGCGGGATCCGCGCCGGGCACCCGTTCTCTCGCCAGCACCGCCAGCTGTGCAGACGCGTGATCGCGCAGGGACGCGGACGAAGAGGCGGTGAGCGCCCGGCGATGCCGTGCGACAAGGCCGCGCAAGGTGAGCGGATGCTCCGCCGACGCGTGCAGCTCGGGTGGGTCCGGGGGCGGAAGGAAGCCGAAGAACGGGCTCGGGGTCATGTCATCGTCATCGACCGCGGTGATCAGCAGGCGGTCCCGCGCCCGGGAGATGGCGCGCACGAACAGCCGAAGCTCGTCGTGCAGCGCGGCACGACGACGATCGAGCGCCTCCGGCGCGTGCTCGGCTGTTCCGGCTCTGGCCGCGAGCAGCGCGTCGGCGAGGCGCCAGGTCTGCAGCATCCCTCCGCGCAGTCGCACGTTCGGCCAGATGGAATCCTGCACACCTGCGACCACCACCGCGTCGAATTCGGTTCCGAGAGCGGTCGCCGGGGTGAGCAGCGTCACGCGCCCCGGGCGATCGGGACTCGACAGGGAGTCTTCCGGCACCTCGCTGTCGAGGACGTCTCTGACGAACGTCTCGGGCTTCTCATTCGGGGTGCGCTCGACGAACCGCTTCGCGGCACCGAACAACGACACGAGGGCGTCGAGCGCGCGCGCCGTCTCGGCACCGCTCGGCTGCGATGAGATCTCTCGCCATGCGATCTGGAGCCTGCGGCCGTCGACGGCCCTGGCCTGATCCCAGACACGCCACAGCAGGTCATGGATCGTCCCGCCTGCGGCCGCACCCTCCGACATCTCGGCGATGGTCTGAGCGAAGCGCGCCGCCGTTCGAGACTCCTGCGCGTCGATCAACGTGAAGTGGTCGGGAGACGTCAGAGCCTGGCGCAACAGTTCTCGCGCCGGCGTCGAGCCCCCGTGGTCGAGCTCGAGGTGGCGGAGCCGAGCGCGTAGGCGCCGGAGACCGATCGCGTCCATGCCGCCGAACGGCGTCCGCAGCGCCTCTTCCCACTCCTGCGGCGTCCGCCGGTCGGGAGGCGTGAGCGCGAGCCTGACGATGCCGACGATGTCGCGGACGACCGACTCGCTGCCGAGGGGGCGCTGCACGCCCGCCGCCCGCGTCGGGATCTCCCGCGCCGCGAGTTCGGTCTCGAGCTGGGTGACCTGCCGGGTGTCGTGTGCGATGACCGCCATGCGGTCCCACGGGACGCCGTCGGTGAGATGCCACTCGCGCATGACTCCCGCGACACGGTCGAGCTCCTCGTGGGGAGACGGCGCGATGAACGTGGTGACCACCGCGTCGTCATCGGCCACGACCGCAGCGGGGGCGCGCCGATGATCGACCCGGCCCGACACCCCGATGGCCTGGGTGACGGTGCGCGTCAGAGATGTCAGTGCCGGGGCCTGGCGATGCGGCGCGTCCAGCACGTGCACGTCTCCGAGCGCGACGGCGAGCCGGGCGAAGAGCTCAGGGCTCGCGCCGCGGAACGCACCCGACGAGATGTCCGGATCGCCGAAGGCGAGCACAGCGATGCCCCGTGCTCGCAGCGCTTCGACCACCGCGATCCCGCCCCGGGTCAGCTCCTGCGCGTCGTCGATCAGGACGACCTTGAGGTCTGCGAGAGGCCCGAGCGCTGCGGCGTCCGCTGTCTGAAGGATCGTGCGTGCTTCGGCGAGCAGGTCGGCGGCGTCGCGATGCGACGCCCGCGCCTGATCGAGGACCGCGCGATATTCGACGAGGAAATCTGCCGTGGCCGACCAGACAGCGTCATCCGCCGCATGCAGCTCGGCAGGCTGCGCCCCCAGCTCGACGCATTCGGCGATGAAAGCGCGCAGCTCGGAACGGAACCCCTTGGAGGCACGGACCGACGGGCTCAACGCCTCCGGCCAGCGGATGCGCTGGTCTTCGGCGTCACCCGCGAGAAGCTCGGCGATCAGGCGGTCCTGGTCGGCTCCGGTCAACAGCGCCGGCGGCTCTGCACCGGCCCGCACGACCGCGCCGCGCACGACCTGGAAGGCGAACGACCCGAGCGACCTCGCCAGCGGGCCGGGTGTCGCCTGGCCGATGCGGACTCCTATCCGGTCGCGCAGCGCGGTCGCGGCCTGCCTGCTCGGGGTGAGGACGAGAACCTGCTCCGGACGCATCCCGACCGAGTCGAGCAGATGCACGACTCGCTCGGTGAGAGTGCGGGTCTTGCCGGTACCGGGCGCCCCGATGATGACTCCGGATGCCGTCGGGTCAGCGCCGATCACGGCGATCTGCGCGGCATCCTCTGTCATGTCATCCACGCTACTGCGGCACGCCGACATCGCCGGCCGACCCGGGCGGACGCCGCTGTGCGCTCAGGGCGAAACAGACCGGATCGGCGGATCCCGACATCACGCCGCCCGGTAGAGTTGGGCTCAGTCGTCGGCCCCGTGGCCGACTCGACCACAGCATCGTCGACTGGAAAACAGGAGTACGCGTGGAAATCCGCATCGGCATCATCAACACCGGCCGCGAGCTCAGCTTCGAGACCGCGTCGAGCGCGGACGAGGTCCGCGCTCAGGTCTCTTCGGCTCTCGAGCAGAACACCTCGCACCTCAGCTTCGCCGACGTCAAGGGCAACTCCTACCTGGTTCCCACCGCGAACCTCGCCTACATCGAGCTCGGTACCGAGGAGTCCCGTCGCGTCGGCTTCTTCGCCTGACGCCGCGATGTTCATCCTCCTCGCGCTCATCGGGGCCTGTGCGCTCGGCATCGCCGCCCACTACGTGATCGGTGGGCGGGAACTGCGCGGAGTCGCACTCACTCCGGCGATGGCCACCGCTCTCGCGGCGATCGTTTACACCGGACTGCAGTGGCTGGGCGTCGGCGAGGACAGCATCTGGCTGTGGCTCGCGAGTGTCATCGGCTCGGTGCTGATCGCGGCGGTCGTCACGGTCGCGATCGTGGCCTCACGCCGCCGGTCAGACGCCACCGCCAAGGCAGCCCTCGGCATCTGACCGTCGCCCCTCAGAGCTAAGAGGCCAGGCCCATCGCATCCATCCGACGGGCGTGCGCGCCCATCAGCTCGGTGTAGACCAGCTCGACGCGATCTTCGCTCATGGCCGCGAGCTCAGGCTGTCGCAGCGCTGAACGGCAAACGAGGAGGGGGTCGCCGACCAGCCGCCGCGCCAACAGCGACAGCAGCGAGCGCCATTCCCCGTCGCCGTCGATGGTCTCCTGGATGATCGCGACGATCTCATGGCGCGCATCGTCCTCGCTGAGGATCTCTGCCACCCGCTGTCCGGTCTGGCCGTAGCTGGAGGCGAGCGCGAAGTAGAAGTCGTCGAGCATCCCCGCCGTGATGTAGACGGCCAGCAGAGTCTCGCGGGGGCGGGCGCCGATGGTCTTGCGTCGGAAGGCGTCGAGGTTCTCTCGGAACGGCAGCATGAGCTGCGTGGGGTCGTCTCCTCGCTCGGCGATCAGATCGACGATCCCGCGGTGCTTGGTCAGCGCGGCGCCGGCCGCTCGGGACAGCGCTTCCTTCTCGGAGAGCTCGGGCGTCGCGCGGATGAGCCGGGTGAGCGTCTCGAAGTAGCCGAGCTGCAGATAGGCGGCCTGCCCGAGGAAGCGAGTGAGCTCGGGGGCGAGTTCGGCGAAGTCGACCCTCGTCGACGTGCCTTGATCGCCTCGACTGCGCAACGTCAATGTGCGCCGGGGCGTCCTACGCTTCCAGAACCAGTTCACCACGGGGTTCACATTACTCGGGCGACGCGTCTCTTCCGGGCGTCGCCACCCCCTCGGGTAGGCTGGGGGTGTCCCCGCCGTCGGAGCGGGGCCCGCGCCTGTGGCACAAGAGACGGCGTGGATCCGTGAACATGGCGATCCTCGCAGGTCGCCGGACAGGCATCTGAACATTGACTACCTTCGCTGATCTCGGGATCGATCAGGACATCATCGACGCACTCTCCTCCAAAGGCATCGTCGACGCGTTCCCCATCCAGGAGCAGACCATTCCCCTCGGCCTCCCCGGCCAGGACATCATCGGCCAGGCCAAGACCGGAACCGGTAAGACCTTCGGCTTCGGCATCCCCGTCGTGCAGCGACTCGGCCTGAACCCCGAGCACGGCGTCAAGGCGCTCATCGTCGTCCCGACCCGCGAGCTCGCGGTGCAGGTGTACGAGGACATCGATCTGCTGACGAGCAACCGCTCCACCAGTGTCGTGGCGATCTACGGCGGAAAGGCCTACGAGGGTCAGATCGACCAGCTCAAGGCCGGCGCTCAGATCGTCGTCGGCACGCCCGGTCGTCTCATCGACCTCGCGGGCCAGCGTCTGCTCGACCTGTCGAACGCGACCGAGGTCGTGCTCGACGAGGCCGACAAGATGCTCGACCTGGGCTTCCTCGCCGACATCGAGAAGATCTTCCAGAAGGTCCCGACCGTCCGCCACACGCAGCTCTTCTCGGCGACCATGCCGGGCCCCATCGTCCCGCTGGCGCGTCGCTTCATGTCGAACCCGATCCACATCCGGGCGAGCGACCCCGATGAGGGTCTGACGCAGGCCAACATCAAGCACCTGGTCTACCGGGCCCACTCGCTCGACAAGGACGAGATCATCGCGCGCATCCTGCAGGCCGAGGGCCGCGGCAAGACCGTGATCTTCACACGCACCAAGCGTGCCGCGCAGCGCCTCGTCGACGAGCTCAGCGACCGCGGCTTCAACGTCGGCGGTGTGCACGGCGACATGGGTCAGGACCAGCGTGAGCGCTCGATGGCCGCGTTCAAGGCCGGCAAGCGCGATGTCCTCGTCGCCACCGACGTCGCCGCCCGCGGTATCGACGTCGATGACGTGACCCACGTCATCAACCACACCATCCCCGACGAGGACAAGACCTACCTGCACCGTGTCGGTCGCACCGGCCGCGCGGGCAAGACCGGCATCGCCGTGACGTTCGTCGACTGGGAAGACCTGCACAAGTGGGCGCTGATCAACCGTGCCCTCGAGTTCGGCCAGCCCGAGCCCGTCGAGACCTACTCGTCGAGCCCGCACCTCTTCGAAGAGCTCGACATCCCGGCCGGCACCAAGGGTCGCCTGGTCTCGGCCCCGAAGACCCAGTCGGTGAAGACGGAGCGCGCGCCTCGTCCGGAGCGCGCAGCGGATGCCGCAGCAGAGGGCACCGACGAGGGCGGCACCCGTCGCCGGCGCCGTCGTCGCGGCGGCGCCAACCCGGTGGGCTCGACGTTCGCCGAGGGCTCCGCCGATGCATCGTCCGCAGACGCGCAGTCCGCGCCGTCGACCGACCGCAGCGCAGAGGGCGCCGGCACCCATGACGGCGCCGGCAAGGAGCACCACGACGGAAAGCCTGCGCCGGCTCGTCGCCGTCGTCGCCGTCGCGGCGGCTCGGGCGGAGCAGGAGCGGGTCCGGTCGCCGGAGCCGGACAGACCTCAGAGGGGGCGGATGCTGCAGCAGCGGCATCCGCCCCCTCTGTCGTCGGCGCGACGTCAGGGGTAGCGCGGCTCGCTGCCGGAGGCCCGGTCGATCAGTCTCGCGACCATCTCGTCGGAGGTCGTGTTCTCGCCCGGACGATTGGGCTTTCCGGCCCCGTGGTAGTCGCTCGAGCCGGTGACGATCAGATCGTGTCGCGCGGCGATCGCGTGCAGGGTCTTCTTGCCCGATGCCGTGTTCTCGCGATGATCGATCTCGAAGCCGCCCAGACCGGCATCGATGAGCCGCTCGATGAACGACACCGGCATCATGCGGTCGCGACCGGTAGTGACGGGGTGAGCGATGATCGCCACTCCCCCGGCGTCCGTGATCAGGCGCACGGCGGTGAGCGGGTCGGGCGCATAGTGCGGTTCGTAGTACCCCTCGCGCGGGTGCAGGATGCCGTCGAACGCCTCGGTGCGGTCGCGGACGATGCCCCGGGCGACCAGGGCATCGGCGATGTGCGGGCGCCCCACCGTCGCATCCAGGGTCGTCTGCGCGAGCACGTCGTCCCAGTCGAGGTCGTAATCGCGGCCAATGCTGCGGACGATGCGCTCCGCCCTGCCGATCCTGTCGCCGCGGATCCGATCGGTCTCCGCCGCGATCGCCTCGTCGAGAGGGTCGAAGAGATAGCCCAGCACGTGCACGCTGCGCCATTCGTGCTTCGCCGACAGCTCCATCCCGGGGATGAACGTCATGCCCAGCGCCGCCGTCGCCTTCGCCGCCTCGTCCCACCCGGTGGTGCGGTCGTGGTCGGTGAGAGCAAGGGTGCGCACGCCGTGCGCGTGCGCCTGACGCACGACCTCGGCCGGAGTCTCCGTGCCGTCGGACTGGTTCGAGTGCATGTGCAGGTCTGAGGGACCCGCGAAGCGATGGGGAGGAACGACGGCCATCCACCGAGCGTACCGACGACTGCGGACGCCGGGCGCGTGGACGCACGCGGCAGGGACTTCACAGCGAGGACTTCTAGGCTTGAAGGGATGCTTCGTCTACTGGGGATCCTCTTCACGCTGCTGCTCGCGATCGCGACGGCAGTGGTGGTGTGGCCGCAGTTCTTCCACCTCGAGCAGACCTATCCGTTCGCGCAGATCGTGGCGGCTCGCGGCGTGGTCCTCGCGGCGTTCCTCGTCATCGCGGCCGTCGCACTGCTTCTCCTCCTCGCCAGGCCGCTGCGCGGCTTCGCCGCCTCCATCCTGATCGTCGCACTGCTGGGCGCCGGTGCCACGGGCGCGATCGGCGTCATGCGCGGGTTCGGAGCCGACACGCTCCCCGCTGCCACCGACTCGAGCGTCCGGGTGCTCACCTGGAACACCGCGGGCGACGAGGTCTCCGCCGAGCAGATCGCGCAGCAGATCCTCGATCACGATGCCGACATCGTGGCGCTCCCCGAGACGACGGAAGAGGTCGGCGAGCAGATCGCCGTGATGCTTCGCGATCAGAACCATCCGATGTGGGTGCACCACGTGCAGTTCAAGCCCGACGTCGTCGACGGACCGAAGTCCTGGCATACGACCGTGCTCGTCTCGCCCGACCTCGGCGAGTACTCGGTCATCGAGTCCTCGGAGGACGGCTCGAACAACACGGGTTCCGTGCCGAGCGCCGTGCTCATGCCCGTCGCCGGCAGCGGCCCCGCCATCGTCGCGGTGCACGCCGTCGCACCGCGCGTGGAGGACATGGCGCAGTGGCAGAGCGATCTGCGCTGGATCGCCGATCAGTGCCCCGAGGGCGACTTCATCCTCGCCGGAGACTTCAATGCGACGATCGATCACATGGCCGGGCTCGGCGTCGCCGGTGGCGACATGGGCTACTGCCGCGATGCGGCATCGCACTCCGGCAACGGCCTCAGCGGCACCTGGCCGAGCTCTCTCCCGGCGCTGCTCAGCGCCCCGATCGATCACGTGATGGCGTCGCAGAACTGGACGGCGACCGGCTCGGTCGTGATCGACGATGCAGGCCGCAGCGATCACCGCGGCCTCGTCGTGCAGCTCGCGCCCGCCGGCTGACATCCCGTCGTCGTCACGCAGGTGACAGACTGGAGGGATGAGCACCGCAGAACGCGACACGATCGCAGAGCCCACCACCGAGACCCCGGTCGAGGCGACCACCACGAACCGCAAGCAGCCGTTCCCGCGCGGGTTCCTCGACACCATCTCGACCGGGTGGGCCGAACGGCCCGAGTCCAGCCCCGAGCCGCGGGCTCAGGCGCCTTTCGCCGCCGTACGCCGGGCTGCCGTATCCGCCGCCTTCCCCGGTCAGCGACTCGTGATCCCGGCCGGTTCGCTGAAGCAGCGCAGCAACGACACCGACTACCCCTACCGCGCGCACTCCGCGTTCGCCCACCTCACCGGGTGGGCGTCCGATGCCGAGCCCGACTCGATCCTCGTCTTCGATCCCACCGAGGCCGGGCATGACGTCACGCTGTACTTCCGCGAGCGCGCGGATCGCACCACGACCGAGTTCTACGCCGATGCCACCGTCGGCGAGTTCTGGATCGGTCCCCGCCCGTCGCTCGACGGCGTGGCGGCCGACCTCGGGCTGACCACTGCCCACCTTCACGAGTTCGCCACGGCAGAGGGCGAGCTCGTGCTCGACGAGCACGACGATCCCACGCGCTTCGTGTCGGAGCTGCGCCTTATCAAGGACGAATACGAGATCGCGGAGATGCGCCGCGCCGTCGACATCACCGCGCAGGGATTCGAAGACGTCATCCGTTCGCTTCCCGACGCTGTCGCGCACGCCCGCGGCGAGCGCGTCGTCGAGGGCGTCTTCCACCGCCGCGCCCGTGAAGACGGCAACGGCGAGGGCTATGACACGATCGCGGCATCGGGCCCGCACGCGTGCTACCTGCACTGGACCCGCAACGACGGAACCGTCATTCCCGGCGATCTGATCCTCGTGGATGCCGGTGTCGAGGCCGACAGCCTGTACACCGCCGACATCACCCGCACGCTGCCCGTCTCCGGAACCTTCACCGAGGTGCAGCGCCGCGTCTACGAGACCGTCCGCGAGGCAGCCGACGCCGCCTTCGCGGCAGCTCGCATCGGAGTGCGCTTCCGCGAGGTGCACGAGGCCGCGATGCGTGTGATCGCCGCCCGTGTCGCCGAATGGGGCATGCTGCCGGTGAGCGCCGACGAGGCCCTCGATGCAGACGCCGGGGGTCAGCACCGCCGCTACATGGTGCACGGCACCTCTCACCACCTGGGAATCGATGTGCACGACTGCGCTCAGGCGCGTCGCGAGATGTACTACGACGGGATCCTGGCTCCGGGCATGGTGTTCACGATCGAGCCGGGCCTGTACTTCCAGATCGACGACCTCACCGTGCCCGCCGAGTATCGCGGTATCGGCGTGCGTATCGAGGATGACATCGTGATGACGCAGGACGGGCCGGTCAACCTGTCGGCAGACATCCCGCGCACCGCCGACGAGGTCGAAGCCTGGATCGCCCGCGTCCAGGGCTGACACCACTGCCACCTGTCGCCTCCGTTTGCAGGACCTGAGCACGCCTGCAGGACGAGAACCGTGTTCTCATCCTGCAGGCGTGCTCTCATCCCACAGACGGCCGGTGCTCGAACGATCCCACTGCGGGTGGGTCCGCGACGATCTCGACCTTGAACCCCTTCATCACTGCCGACCCCGGTACACGGCGGTGCGGAGCTCTACAGACCAGACATCGGCGGTCGGCATGTCGAGCGACTCGGCCACAGCGATCTCGGCCTCGACGTCGTACGGCACTCGCACGAACTGGATGCCGAAGGGATCCACGGTCGACGTCCCGCCTTCGAGGATCACGTACGACGGAACCGGAGTGTCGAGAGGTTTCCCGACGCTGCCGACGTTGAAGAGAGTGCGTCCGTCATTCGATTCGATGTAGGCGTCGTGGATGTCGGCATAGCCCACCACGTCGGGAAGCGGGCCGTCGCCGGTCATCTCGGTCGCCTCGAACATCGCGGAGAACTGCTCTGGTGTGTGGTGGAAGTGCACCCTGACATGCGGGCTCTGCGCCGACGCGTGGAACAGGCGGATCCGACGACCGCTGAGCACGAGATCGGCGCTCAGCGGAAGCGCCGCGAGCCATTCCCTGCTCGACGGCGACAGCGCGTCGCGCCACCAGAGCATCTCGGGCGGTCCGTCGTCGGGGATCGCGGGGAGGAAGTCGTCCCAGTTGCCGCGGACGTTCACCTCGCACACCGCGCGGCAGCGCAGCACCGCGTCCTCTCCTCGCGGGCCCTTGCCCGCCGTGTCGCCGAGGTTGACGACGCGGGTGATCCCGCGACGCTCGATGTCGGCGAGCACCGCCTCGAGGGCGGTCAGGTTGCCGTGCACATCCGAGAGCAGGGCGATTCTTTCCAGGCTCACCCTGCCATGCTGTCAGTGCCGGGCGAACTCCGCGACGATCGGGGCCAGCGACGCGCCGATCTCGGCGGCAGGGCGCTTGCGGCCCTTCACCTCGAAGGTGTGACCGCCGCCGTCGATCCAGACGACGCGTGCGTCCTGACAGGTCGCGACCACCTCGTCGAACTGCGTGACCGGCTGAATGAAGGGATCGTTCGTGCCTTCGACGAACAGCTGAGGGACGGCGATCGCCGGCAGGTGCTCCGCGCGGGGCTTCTCGGGCTTTCCCGGCGCATGGAGTGGATAGCCGAGGTAGGCGAGACCGTCGACCGAGAGTCCTGCGGCGACGGCCATGGAGGCCATCCGCCCGCCATAGGACTTGCCGGTCGCCCAGATGGTCGCGTCGGGGTCCTGCTCGCGCACGAACGCGACCACCGCGTTCCAGGTCGCGACCGCGTGAGTGGCAGGTCCCGGCATCCGGCGCCCCTGCTCGACGTACGGGAAGTTGAATCGCAGGGTGGCGTATCCGCGGGCGGCGAGCGCCTCGGCGAAGCCGGTGAGGAAGGGGTGGTCTTTGCCGGTGCCCGCGCCGTGCGCGATGATCACCGTCGAACCGTTG
>NZ_JAGGPD010000394.1 GCF_018613995.1 Microbacterium sp. ISL-103
AGAGATCCTCGGGGCTCGGCTGTTCGTGAAGGACCTCATCGACACCGAGATCTCCGGCGGCGGCGCCACGGTGCGGCTCATCGAAGAGGTCGTGCAGGAGGTGCAGCCGACCATCGTCTACACCCACTCCTCGAACGACCGTCATCAGGATCACCGAGCGGTGAGTGAGGCGACGATCGCCGCGACCCGCCGCGTGGGAACGGTCGCCTGCTACCAGAGCCCCTCGGCGACGATCGACTTCCGCCCGACCCGGTTCGTGCGCATCGACCAGTACATCGCTCAGAAGCTGCGGCTGCTCGAGTGCTTCGGCTCTCAGACGGCGACCCGCGACTACCTCGAGCCCGATTTCGTGACCGCCACCGCCCGGTACTGGTCGCGCTTCGGGGGCGGATCCGCGGTGGAGCCGCTCGAGGTCGTCCGCGAGACCGCCGAGTTCATCGGCGCCCACGAACTCACACGACGGGAGAGCTGATGACTGCGCGCGTACTGGTGACCGGTGCCGGAGGACCCGCCGGTGTGGCTGTCATCCGCTCGCTGCTCGGCCGCTCCGACCTCGAGGTCTTCGCCGCCGACATGGACGGCTGGGCGAGTGGGATCTATCTCGTGCCGCCGACGCATCGGCGTCTCGTGCCCCCTGGGCGCGATGACGACTTCGTAGCGGCGATCGCACGCATGGTCGCGGACGACCGCCTCGATCTCGTGATCTCCACCGTCGACGTCGAGCTCGCAGCCCTTGCCGGACGCCGCGAAGAGCTGGCGCCGGCCGTGCTGGCTGCACCCTCGCAGGAGACCCTCTCCGTCGCCCTCGACAAGCTGCTGCTCGCCGAGCGGTGCGAATCGACGGGCCTCACTCCGCGCACCGTGCTCGTGGGCCCCGACGCGCAGGCAGTGGACTGGGAATTCCCGGTCTTCGCGAAGCCGCGTCAGGGCGCCGGCAGTCGCGGGGTGCGGATGGTTCCCGATCGTGCGGCGCTCGAGGCGCTGCCGCTGGACGAGGGCCTCATCGTGCAGGACTTCCTTCCGGGGGAGGAGTACTCGGTCGATGTCATCGCCGATGCCTCGGGCTCGGTGGTGGCGGCCGTGCCGCGCACCCGTGCGCGAGTCGATTCCGGTGTGGCGATCGCCGGCCGCACGGTGCACGACGAAGAGCTCGAGAGTGCCGCGGCATCCATCGCGCAGGCGATCGGCCTCGTGGGGGTCGCGAATGTGCAGCTGCGACGTGACCGCGCCGGTCGTGCCGTGCTCCTCGAGGTGAATCCGCGCTTCCCCGGAGCGCTGCCGCTCACCATCGCCGCGGGCGTCGACATCCCCTCGCTCGTCGCCGACCTGTTCCTCGGACGCGAGATCCCGTCGAGCGTCGCCTTCCGCGAGATCGCCTCGGTGCGATTCCTCGAAGACGTGATCGTCGAGGTCGACGAGGTTCTGGTGTCCGCGCACGCGGGGCATCAGGAGGAACTGTGACGCACTCCCTGCTGCGAGGCGATCACCACGTCCACTCGACGTTCTCGGATGACGCGGTCTCGACTCTGGTCGAGAACGTCGCCGCGGCCGCTGCGGCCGGGTTGACGACAGTGCGCCTCGTCGATCACGTGCGGCAGTCGACGCCCTGGGTTCCCGACTACCTCGCCGCGGTGAGCGCGCTGCGCGTGCCCGACGGACTCACCGTGCTCACGGGCGTGGAGGCGAAGATCCTCGATGCCTCGGGCTCGCTCGACATCCCCGAGCTGCCGGCCGGGATCGACCGCATCCTCATCGCCGACCATCAGTTCCCCGGCATCGACGGCCCACTCGGCCCGAGCGCCGTGCGGGAGCGGATCGACGGCGGCTGGGCGACGGATGACGTGCTCGATCAGCTCGTCGCGGCTCTGATCGCATCGATGCGCCGGCATCCGGGCAACCAGCTCGCGCACTGCTTCTCGATCCTGCCCAAGATCGGCCTGTCGGAGGACGACCTCGGGCAGGACCGCGTGTCGGCGTGGGCGAAGGCGGCGGCAGAGACCGACACCATGGTCGAGGTGAACGAGAAGTGGGGCTGCCCCGGCATCCCGCTGCTCGATGCGCTGCGCGACGCGGGTGCCGAGATCGTCGCATCGACCGACAGCCACATCGCTCGCGACGTCGGGCGCTATGCGCGCGTCAGCGAGATGCTCGACCGGTGGGAGGGGCGCTGATGGGCGATCTGAACTGGCTCGAGACCGCCGTCGTCGTGATCCTGCTCGTGTGCGTACTCGTCGGAACCCTTCCGGTGATCAACACGGGGCTGCAGTTCCTGGTTCTGCCGTTGCACGCCTTCCGCAATCACTACGGCAAGGCCGCTCCTCATCATCCTCGCGTCGCGGTGTTGATCCCGGCCTGGAACGAGGGTCTGGTGCTGGGACAGGCGATCGAACGTCTGATGCAGCTCGAGTACCCGGCCGACCGCCTGCGCATCTTCGTCATCGACGACGCCTCGACCGACGACACTCCTCAGGTGGTCGCGGCGAAGGCGCAGGCGTTCCCCGGACGCGTCGTGCACCTACGGCGCGACAAGGGCGGCGAGGGCAAGGCGCACACGCTCAACCACGGGCTCGACATCGTGCTCGCGGACGAGTGGACCGAAGCGGTGCTCATCATGGATGCCGACGTGATCTTCGCCCGCGATTCGCTGCGCAAGATGAGTCGTCATCTTGCCGACGAGAAGGTCGGAGCCGTCACCGCCTACATCGCCGAGGGCAGCCGGGATCGCAACTACCTCACCCGGTTCATCGCGATCGAGTACGTCATCGGACAGCTCTCCGCCCGTCGCACCCAGAACGTCGGCGGAGCGATCGCCTGCCTGGCCGGTGGCGCGCAGCTGCACTCGAAGGCGAACCTCGAGGCCATCGGCGGGCGGATCCCGACAGGCACCCTGGCCGAAGACACGATGACGACGTTCGAGGGCCAGCTGGCGGGACGCCGCATGGTGTTCGAGCCCCACGCGGTCGTGCTGGCCGAGGAGCCCCGCACCATCGACAGCCTGTGGAAGCAGCGCCTGCGGTGGGCACGCGGAAACGTGCAGCTGACCTCGATCTACCGCCACCTGTGGTTCCGACCCAGCCGCGAGCACAACCTGGGGAGCTTCTCGTTCGGCCTCGCGTGGTTCACGATCCTGCTGCTGCCCGCGTTCATGGTGCTCGCAGCCACCGCTCTGCTCGTGCTTCTCATCCTGCACAGCGAGATCGCCGAGTTCGTGTTCCGCTTCATGTGGATCGCTGCCGCCTGCATCTATCTCTTCTCGATGCTCTATGCGGTGCAACTCGACGGGCGCATCGGTCGGCAGTCCTGGCGCGAGGCGTTGATGTTCCCGGGTCTCGGCGCCCTGATCCTCATGGCGATCGCCCTGTTCCCCTGGCTGTTCGAGGCGGGGCTGAGCGATCTCGGACTCGCCGTCACGGATGAGACCCGATTCACCTGGGCGGTCATCTTCTATCTGTGGGGGCCGATCTCGATGCTCGGCATCTGGCTGGCCCGCGCGGTGGAGAAGCTGCCGGGCGGACGCTTCTTCGCAGGGCTGCTGCTCTACGTCTGCGGGTATGGCTCGCTGCTGTGCGCCATCACCGTCGACTCGTACATCAAGGAATGGCGTCACGCCGACGCCGCATGGATCAAGACCGAGAAGATCGGACGGGTCGACTCATGACCGACGCACCATCGAGAAGCGCCGAGGAGGAGGAGATCGTCGCCGACGCGCGTCGAGAGAAGCTCCTGGTTCCTCAGGCCCTCCTCGCCCTCGGCATCGTCGTCGTCATCGTGATCGTGCGAGAGCTGTTCCTGCGATGACCGGTCGGCCGCTGGCCCTCGTGGTCGAGGACAGCGCGGATCAGATGGACCTCCTGCGGCGGTACCTCGACCGGGAGGGCTTCGACGGGTTCGCGGCCAGCGACGCGGAATCGGCGATCGCCGCTTTCGCCACGATCTCGCCGGCCGTCGCGGTGATCGATCTGCTCCTTCCGGGCATCAGCGGCACGGAGTGCGTGCGCCTGATCAAGAACCGGTACCCGGAGTGCTTCCTGATCGTGAGCTCGGTGCTCGACGAGGGCGACTACCCCGATGCCGATGCCGCGCTCCCCAAGCCGATCGTCGGCGCCGACCTGCGTGCCCTTCTCCGAGACCTGCCGCGATGACGCCGACGAACACCGTGCAGCAGTCGATGGAGCTCAGCTGGCGGCGCTACTTCGACAACCCGACCCCGCTGATGAAGCAGGGGCCGACGGCGATCGCGGTCGCCATCGCGGCCGTGCTCATGTGGACCATTCCTGGCATCCCGGTGACCGACACGGGGGTCGCGATCCTCGGGCTCGCGACCATCGCCGCGGTGACGGCGTTCGCCGCCGTCCTCTCGGTGCGCGGCGTGTACGAGGGCTGGGTCGTGATGCTCGTCCCGATGATCGACATCCTCGGGCTGGGTGCGATCAGGGCCGGCACCGGCGGACCGGCGTCGCTCTTCTCGTCCTTCGTCCTCCTGCCCGTGATCTGGATCGCGGCGGCACCAGGACGCCGTCAGGTCGTCATCGTGGCCGTCTTCTCGTCGATCGCCCTGGTCATGCCGAACCTCATCGACCCGCCCGATGACCCGGCTGACTGGCTGCGCGGAGTGATCGGCCCGCTGGTGTTCGCGACGGTCGGCGCCATCGTCAACGAGCTGTCGCGCCAGCAGCGTCTTCGCACCTCCCAGGCCGAGGCGCACGTCGTCGAGCGCACCGCCGCTCTCGCCGCCAATGAAGCCATCCTCGAGCAGCTGAAGGCGAGCGAGCAGCAGTACCGCGCACTCTCGGAGTCGTTCACGAGCCTGTGGAACTCGATCACCGGCCAGGCGGTCATCGCCACCGACAACGGCGGAAAGATCACGGCCTGGAACCCCGGAGCCGTGCGGCTGCTGGGGATGCCCGTGGAAGACGCTCTCGCCGAGGTGCGGGTCGACACCTTCTTCCCGTCGCACATGCTCGCGCAGTTCGCGCCTGAGGACGGCTCGACGCAGGTCGACGGACTCCACCCCGGCCTGCGCGCGCTCTTCGACGACGCCGATGCCGGCCTTCCAGTGGATGCGCACGTCGACGTCGCGACAGCGGGCGGATCGTCCGTTCCCGCCAGGGTGACCGTCACCCCGTACCAGGACTCCGACGGTTCGCGGCACGGCTATCTGCTCGTGATCACGGATGAGACCAAGGCCGTCGAGGTCGCACGCATGAAGGACGAGTTCGTCGGCATGATCTCGCACGAGCTGCGGACGCCGCTGAGCGCGATCATCGGGTTCCTCGATCTTCTGCAGAACGACCCCGCCCAGCCGCTCACCACGGATCAGCTGGAGTTCGTGGGCATCATCGAGCGCAACGCGCAGCGACTTCTGAACCTCGTGGGCGACCTGCTGTTCACCGCGCAGGTCGAGTCGGGGCGGTTCCCCCTCGAGCGCGGTGAGGCTGATGTCGGCGAGCTGGTGCGCGGCGCCGTGGCCTCGTCCGGACCCCACGCGCAGCGCGAAGGCATCGAACTGGTCGCCGAGGTGCCGTCTGCCCCGGTGCGCATGATGATCGACTCGGGCCGCATCGGGCAGGCGGTCGACAACCTGCTCTCGAACGCCATCAAGTTCACCGGCGCCGGCGGACGGGTCACCGCGAGCGTGCGCGAGGTCGACGGCGCCGTCGAGCTGGCGGTGCGCGACACCGGCGTCGGGATCCCCGAAGACGAGCAGGGGATGCTCTTCACCCGCTTCTTCCGCGCGTCGACGGCGACCCGGAACGCGGTGCCGGGCGTCGGCCTCGGTCTCACGATCACCCGCGCGATCATCCTCGCGCACGGCGGGACGATGGACGTGACGAGCCGGGAGGGCGTCGGAACCGAGTTCCGGATGCTGTTACCGGTGGCCCCGCGCACCGAGGCGATCCAGGTCGTCGGCCGCCGCATGTGATCGACCGCCGTCCCGGTTGCTGATAGCCTGGTCGGCTCGCCATGCGGGCGGAAGGATGGCACGCACGGTGGGCTATATCGATGTTGCAGGGGTCTCTCTGACCCTCCCCGACGGCAGACCGCTGCTCGACGAGACGACGTTCCGCGTCGGTTCGGGGTCGACGAGCGCACTCATCGGCCCCAACGGTGCTGGCAAGACGACGCTGCTGCGGATCATCCGCGGCGATCAGTCGGCCGAGGCCGGCGTCGTGACGATCGACGGCGGGCTCGGCGTGATGGATCAGTTCGTCGGTCACGGCGAGCCCGGTCAGACCGTGCACGAGCTGCTGGTCGGGGTCGCTCCGCGGAGGATCCGGCAGGCGGCCGAAGCGCTCGAGGCCGCGGAGAACGCGTTGATCGAGCGCGACGAGCACGACACGCAGATGGCGTATGCGACGGCGATCGCCGAGTACGCGGATGCCGGCGGCTACGAGCACGAGACCGTGTGGGACCAGTGCACGGTCGCGGCGCTCGGCGTGGCGTACGAGCGCGCCCGCTTCCGCGAGCTCACGACGCTCTCCGGCGGCGAGCAGAAGCGACTCGCGCTCGAGGCGCTGCTGCGCGGGCCCGACGAGGTGCTGCTGCTCGACGAACCCGACAACTATCTCGACGTTCCCACGAAGCGCTGGCTCGAAGAGCAGCTTCGCCAGACGCCGAAGACCGTGCTGCTGGTGTCGCACGACCGCGAACTGCTCGCGCGGGCGGTCGACCGGCTGATCACTCTCGAGCCCGGCGGCGCGGGCGCCTCGGCGTGGGTGCACGGCGGCGGGTTCGCGACGTATCACCAGGCGCGCAGCGACCGCATGGACAGACTCGACGAGCTCCGGCGGCGGTGGGACGAGCAGCACGAGAAGCTGCGCATCCTGGTCGCGAACCTCAAGGTCAAGGCGTCGGCGAACGACGGGTTCGCCCCGCGCTACCAGGCGGCTCAGACCCGCCTGCGCAAGTTCGAGGAAGCGGGTCCGCCCGAAGAGAGGCCGCCGGCCCAGGACTTCGACATGCGCCTGCGCGGTTCGCGGACGGGCAAGCGCGCGGTGGTCGCGCAGCGGCTCGAGCTCACCGGTCTGATGCGTCCCTTCGACGCCGAGGTCTGGTACGGCGACCGGGTCGCTGTGCTGGGGTCGAACGGCTCGGGCAAGTCGCATTTCCTCCGCCTTCTCGCCCGTGGGGGCAGCGATCCCGATCCGACGCTCGGCCATGTCACCTCCACAGGCGAGCAGCTCTCTCAGGTCGAGCACGCCGGGCGGGCGACGCTCGGCGCGAGGGTAGTGCCGGG
Source organism: Microbacterium sp. ISL-103 (assembly GCF_018613995.1). Lineage (GTDB taxonomy): Bacteria > Actinomycetota > Actinomycetes > Actinomycetales > Microbacteriaceae > Microbacterium. Next base: position 7,238 of record NZ_JAGGPD010000394.1, read on the forward strand.
GCTGTTCGCGCAGACCCACGCGCACCCGGAGTTCGTCGGGCGCACTCTGCTCGAGATCCTGCATCGCGGAGACGAACGTCGGGCCGGGATGCCGAGGGATGCCGCGAGCTCGGCGCTCGATCGCTACGGACTAGTGCGTCAGGCCCAGCAGACGTTCGAGTCGCTCTCAGGCGGTCAGCAGGCGCGCTTCCAGGTGCTGCTGCTCGAGCTCTCGGGCGCGACCCTGCTGCTGCTCGACGAGCCCACCGACAACCTCGACATCGAATCCGCGGAGGCGCTGGAGGACGCGCTTCGGCGCTTCGAGGGCACCGTGCTCGCCGTCACGCACGACCGCTGGTTCGCGCGCTCCTTCGACCGGTTCCTCGTGTTCGGGTCGGACGGCGAGGTCTACGAGTCCGATGCTCCGGTGTGGGACGAGCGGCGGGTGGCGCGGGCACGCTGATCCCGACAGCTCAGGGCAGGCGGAAGGGCTCGGCCGCGAGTGCGGTCGGGTCGAGCGCCAGGTCGGCGAGGGTGGCACCCACTCCCGGTGCGAACTTGAACCCGTGCCCCGAGAAGCCTGCACCGACGACGATCCGGCCGCGCCGGTCGAGCACGAATGCGCTGTCGTCGGTCGACGTGTACGTGCAGCTGATCGGCGCGGCCGATGCGGGGTCGAGACCCGGCATCCACTCGCGCACGTACTCGGTCAGCGCATCGGCGTGTGTCACCGCGTGCGGGCGGGCGTCGGGATCGACGACCTCGCCCACCCGGTGGAACCCGACCTTCACTCCCTCGCCGGGCGTCGGCATGCCGTAGACGGTGGCGGGATACCGCGCGGTGTCGACGTAGTGGTTGAACGACGGCCAGGCGGACTCCGCCGCGGGGAGGAAGTGCGCGGGGAACTCCTCGGTGACCTCCAGACGAGGAAGGCGGATGCCCGGCAGCATCCTCTCGGTCCACGCGCCGACCGTGACGACGACGGCGCCGGCCCGCAGCCGCGCCTCGGGCAGCACGATGTCGACGCCGTCGCCGGTGTCCTCGACACGCACGACCGGGGTCTGCCACCGCACCTCGCCTCCGGCCGCCACGATGCGGCGTTCGAGCTCGCCGAGGGCCGCCGATGCCCGGGCGACGCCCGCGTCGCGGGAGAACAGCACCGATTCGGAGAAGCGCATGCCCGACCAGCGCGACGATGCGGCATCGCGGGGCACGATCTCGGCGTGGATGCCGCGCGCGGTCAGCCGACGCTCGATCTCGTCGATGTCGACATCGCCGTGGGTGACCAGACCGTGCAGACGCAGCAGCGGCTCGCCGTCGACCTGTCCGAGGTCATCCCAACCGGCCCTCGCCCGCACGAGG